>NZ_JBFABB010000014.1:0-94398 GCF_040640035.1 Micromonospora sp. NPDC023633
CCGGCCGGCGTGCCCCGCCGTCCCGGCCCGCGCCGCACGCCACGCACCCGGCAGCGGTCCGGCAGCTATGCGCTGTCGTCCCGGTCGCGCCGCACGCCACGCACCCGGCAGCTATGCGCCGTCGTCCCGGTCCGCGCCGCCGAGGGGATCGGGCGGTCAGGCGGCCCGGCTACGCAGCGTCGCCACGGTCGAGCCGGCGAGGGTGAGCAGGCACTCCGGCAGCAGCCCGTCGGCCGCCGCCGCCCCGAACAGCGCCTCGCCGGTGTCGGCGTCGGCGTTGGCGTACGCGCTGACGAAGCGCGCCACCCAGCGGGTGTCGTAGCCTGCCTCGTCGATGCCGGGGAAGTCCAGCGCGCACGTGCCCGGCGGCACCGGTTCGCCGACCATCGTCGCGGCGAGACACCAGGCCACCCCGTACGCGCCGGCCAGGCCGGACCGGTCGACGACCGCGTCGAACGCCCCCGCCACCGCGTCGCCGTCCCCGGCCAGCGCCGAGCGGAGCACGGCGGTCGCGTCGTCGAGCGTCTGCTGTGGTGAGTCCGTCACCCACAGCACGGTAGGGGGGAGGGTCAAGCCACCCGCCGCCGGTCACTTTCCGTGATCAGGGCGGGCGACCTGCGGATTGAGCCTTATCCGTGGCCCCGCCGCACGGCCCAGCACGCTAATGTGCGCAGCGGACCTTCGCCCGGAGGAAGGACGACCATGTTCAAGTCACGCGCCTCGCGGGCCGCCACCCTGGCTGCCTGCGCGACGTTTTTGCTCGCCACGAGCGCCTGCGGGACCGAGGAACCCGAGGAGGCGACCACCCATCAGGTGCGCCTCTACGGCTCCGACGGCAACATGCTGAACTCGTACCCTGCCGAGCTGAAGGACCGCGCCAGTCTGGTCGACGGCATGAAGGGCACCACGCCGATGACGCCCCTGCCCGAGGACTTCAAGAATCGGCTACGGTCCGTCGACCCGAAGCTGGGCGACTTCCTCTACTCCGCCGAGACGTACGACGCGGTGGTGATCAGCGCGATCGCCGCCCAGCTCGCGGGCACGACGGATCCGGCCGCCATCGCGAAGCAGATCGTCGGGGTCACCAACGGGGGGCAGCGCTGCGAGACCGTGGCGGAGTGCCTGGCCCTGGCCCGGGCGGGCAAGGACGTCGAGTACCGCAGCGTCTCGCTGACCCGCGCCGGTTTCACCGACGCCGGCGAGCCGTCCACCGCGAGCTACGGCACGCTGCACTTCGACGGCCAGCGACTCAATGACGGCAAGACGGAGTTCGTCGGGGCCGGGGACGAGTCGGCGGCGAGCACCAAGGCCCCGCCGAAGCCGAAGAAGCAGCGCGGCGGCCGCACCGACCGCAGCGACGGCTCCCCGCTGGTCCTGGGCGGCCTGCTGTCGCAGACCGGTGACCTGTCCCTGGCGTACCCGCCGGTGTCGGCCGGCGCCAAGCTGGCGATCAAGGAGATCAACGCGGCGGGCGGGGCGCTCGGCGAGCCGGTGGTCTGGATCGACGGCGACGACGGCACCAACCCGGCGGTGGCCAAGGCCACCGTGGCGAAGCACGTCGAGCGGAACGTGCACGTCATCATCGGTGCCAGTGGCTCCGGGATCTCCCGGGAGGTGCTGCCCGACGTGGTGCGTGCCGGCAAGGTCCTGTTCTCCCCGTCGAACACCGACGCCGGCCTGACCGAGCTCGACGACCAGGGCCTCTACTTCCGCACCGCCCCGCCGGACAGCCTCCAGGGCCGCGCGCTGGCCGACGTGATCCTCCGCGACGGGCCGCAGAAGATCGCCATCGTGGCGCGTAAGGACTCCTACGGCGAGGGCCTCCAGGGCACCGTCCGGGCCGAGCTGGAACGGGCCGGCATCGGCGGCGACCGGCTGAAGCTGCTGACCTACGACCCGCCGGCCGACGCCAAGGCGAACCCGGTGGACTTCGGCGCCGGCGCGAAGGAGATCAAGGAATTCGGCGCGGAGGCCGTGCTGATCATCGGCTTCGCCGAGTCCGCGCAGATGATCCGGGCCCTCGCGGACGCCGGGGTGCAGATCCGGCACTGAACTTCCTCCCCGTCGAGGACACGGACGGCCGCACCGGTCACCGGTGCGGCCGTCGTCGTCTTAGGCTCAGCGCGGGCGTCGCCGCTGGAGGAACTCCGTCATCCGCCGGTGCTTCTCCTCGTCCTCGAAGAGCACCGCCTGGCTGACCAGGTCGAGGTGCGGATGCGCGGCGGCCGGCGCGTCGACCGCCAGCTTGGTCAGCCGCAGCGCCAGCGCGGACCCCTTCGCCATCTCGTCGAGCAGTCCGTGCGCCGTGGGCAGCAGCTCGCCGGGCTCGGCCACCACCCGGTTGACCAGCCCGATCCGCAGCGCCTCCTCGGCGTCCACCCGGCGGCCGGTGAAGAGCAGTTCCTTGGCCCGCGCCTCCCCGACCAACGCCGGCAGCCGGTGGGTCGCACCCGCGCCGGCCAGGATCCCCAACCGGACCTCCGGCTGGCCGAACACCGCCCGCGCCGTGCAGACCCGCAGATCGCAGGCGTACGCCAGCTCGGCGCCCCCGCCCAGCGCGGGCCCGTCCACGGCCGCCACGGTCGGCATCGGCAGCGCCCGGATCCGGGCGAAGGCCGCTGAGTTGATCGCCGCGAGGGCGTCCAGCCGACCCCGCTCGCGCAGCTGCCCGATGTCCGCCCCACCGGCGAAGATCCCCTCGGTGCCGCCGGTGAGCAGCAGCAGGCGGGGCCGCGCCTCCAGGTCCGCGCAGACCTGGTGCAGCTCGGCGATCAGGTCGGCGTCGATGGCGTTGCGCTTCTCCGGCCGGTCGAGCGTCACCACCAGCCGGTCCGGGTGCTCCTCGATCCGCAGCCCACTCATGCGGTGCCCCCTCTGCTCGCGCCTGCGGGGCTCGCAGGCTCACTCCTCGCGCTCACGAACGGACCCCGCCTTCCCAGCGGTAGAAGCCCTGGCCGGACTTCTTGCCCAGGCGGCCGGCGGCCACCATCTCCTCGAGCAGCGGCGGCGGGGCGAACCGGTCCCCGTACGCGGCCTGGAGGGTGCGCGCGATGTCCAGCCGCACGTCCAGCCCGACGAGGTCGGTCAGTTCCAGCGGGCCGACCGGGTGCCGGTAGCCGAGCACCATCGCCTTGTCGATGTCGGCCGGGCTGGCCACCCCGTCGGCGACCATCCGGATCGCCTCCAGCCCGAGGGTGACCCCGAGCCGGGAGGTGGCGAAGCCGGGCATGTCGCGTACGACCACGGGGTCCTTGCCCAGCCGGCCGGCGAGCGCGACCGCCTCGGCGGTGGTCTCCGCCGCGGTGGCCGGGCCGACCACGACCTCCAGCAGGGCCATCGCCCAGACCGGGTTGAAGAAGTGCAGCCCGAGGAAGCGCTCGGGCCGGGCCAGCCCCTCGGCCAGCGCGGCGATCGGGATGCTGGACGTGTTGCTGCCCAGCAGCGCCGGCCGCAGCGCCTCGGCCTCGCGCAGCACCGCCCGCTTCAGGTCGGGCCGCTCCGGTACGGCCTCCACCACCACGGCCGGCTCCTCGGCGACCTCGGCGAGCCCCGACCGCAGCGTCACCCGCTCCCGGTTCGTCGCGGCCCGGTCGGCGTCCAGCTTGCCGCGCGCCACCGCCCTGTCCCACAGCTCCCCGAGCCGCTCCAGGGCCGCCGTGCCGCGGGCCCGGTCCACTTCGACCAGTTCGACGGCGTGTCCGGCCCCGGCCGCCACGTACGCGATGCCGAGCCCCATCGTGCCGGCCCCGACAACGACAAAGCGGTCGCTCATGACGCCTCCCTGTCTCCGGTGGCGGGACGGGGTTGACCCGTGCCCCGCCGCCCGCTCCACTCGCTCATGGGCCGACCCTATGCAGCGGCGATCTTCCCGGCATGCGTGGGGGCGCGGCGGATCGGGTACCACGGCCCTCAACCGAGGGAAGGACGGGCCAGATGAGCCAGGCACCGGAGACCGTGCACGCCGCGGACGCGGCGGAGACCGTGGAGACCCGCGGGGACGAACGGGTCGACCTGCTGCGCGCCGACACCAACAACGACGGCCGCACCGACGTCTGGGTGTCCGACACCGACGGGGACGGCAAGCCCGACCTGTTCCAGTTCGACACCGACAACGACGGCAAGGTGGACATCACGATGGTCGACCTCGACGAGGACGGCACCCCGGACGAGGTGGTCGACGGCGACGGTGGCCTGCCGCCCGAGCAGCTCCCCCCGACCGTCCAGGTCTGACACCCGCGCCGGGTTCCCGCGTCCGGCGGGAACCCGGCGCCGGCGTCCGGGGCGGCGTGGTCCGGCCCGGACGTCAGCCGGCCAGGCGCAGGGTGGCCAGGTAGTACGGCGCGTCCCGGTCGTCCACGTCCGTCAGTCGCCAGCCGCTGCCCCGGACCAGCTCGGCGAGCTCGTCCGGGGAGCAGACCAGGTAGTCGAACCACCCGGTGCCCAGCTCCCGGTAGCGCAGCCGGAGCCGGAGCTGCCCGCCGAGCCGCCCCCGGCGCCGGTTGCGCTCGTGGTAGCCCGTGTGCACCGGGTCCCGGGTGCCGTACGGGTCCGTGCCCTGGGCGATGACCTGCGCTCCCGGTCGGGCCAGCGCGGCGAGCGCGGCCAGCAGGGCCGGCCCCCGTTCCCGCCCCTCCAGCAGGCCGACGTTGTTGCCGAGCAGCAGGAACGTGTCGTAGCGGCAGCCGTCCGCGACGTGCGCGTCGACCGTGCCGTGCACCAGCTCGCGTACGCCCCGGCGGCGGCAGACGGCCAGCGCCCCGGCCGAGGTGTCCAGCCCGGTGACGGGCACGCCCCGCTCCTGGAGCAGCAGCGCGATCCGGCCCGCCCCGACGCCGACGTCCAGTGTCGCGCCTCGGACCCGGTCCACGGCCCGGTGGTCGTACGGCTGCCAGTCCGCCGGCCCGTCCAGGTAGTGCGCGGCGGGCGCGCCGTTGATGAGCCCGTCGTCCCGCTCGATGATCTCGATGACCGGTCGCGGCAGCCGCCCGCCGGCCAGCGGCCGGGGGCCGACCCCGGTGGCCACGGCGTACGCGTCGCGCAGCATCTCTCCGAACACGTCACCGATCCGTGGCTCCGCCCTCACGGGCTTCACGCTATCGGGCCGGTCAGTCAGCCGCAGCGGTCGTATCCTGGCGGAGTGACCACCCTGGACCGCCTCGGCGCGGAGAAGTACATCCTGCTCACGACCTTTCGCAAGGACGGTCGGGCGGTGCCGACCCCGGTCTGGGCGGTGCGCGACGGCGACGCGCTGGCGGTGTGGTCGGCGGCGGACGCCGGCAAGGTGAAGCGGATCCGGCGCAGCGGCGACGTCACGGTGGCGCCGTGCGACGTGCGGGGCCGGCCGCACGGCGAGGCGGTCGCCGCCCACGCGACCCTCTGCGACGCGGCCGGCACCCGGCGGGTGCGCGAGCTGATCAAGCAGAAGTACCGGCTGATCGGCCGGCTCAGCCTGCTGGGCAGCCGCCTGCGTCGCGGCGGGAGCGGCACGGTCGGCATCCGGGTCGTCCTCACCGACGAGCCGCCAACCGGTTCCTGATCCGCGCCCCGCCGTCGCGTACGCGGGCGGGGTCCGGACACGACGGAGGGCGGCGGACCATGTCCGCCGCCCTCCGTCGACACCTGTTTGACTCCCGGTCGGTCAGTCCCCCTGGCGCTGCTGGGGAATCTGTCCCTGTAGCAGGGCCCTGACCTCCGACTCCCGGTACCGACGGTGGCCACCCAGCGTGCGGATGGCGCTGAGCTTGCCCGCCTTGGCCCACCGGGTCACCGTCTTCGGGTCGACACGGAACATCGACGCCACCTCGGCCGGTGTGAGTAGCGGCTCTGGTTCGTGCGTTCGCGATGCCATCGGTCACTCCTCCACATGTATAGACATCGGCCGGGGTCCCGCCGGCCGACGCGTCTCCCATGGTCCGGCTAGTCCCCGATGTCCGACATGGGCCGAACGGCCGAACGTCCCTAGACGGACGGATGAACCATGCCCGATTTATGCGACTTTTACACGGCAGAAACTACCTTATTCGGACTCATGATCACGGTTCGTGATGCATCAACTACGAATTCGCCTCGGCCTGGGGGTGCCATCTAGGCGATTTCGCGCTAATTGCACCTTTCGAGCAGCTGGACCGCGCGCCAGCGCGCGACCAGCTTGTCGTACGCCGTCGAGGCCTCCTCGGCCTCGCCCCGGGACAGTCCGGCGAGCCCGGTCGCCACCAGCTCGGGCGAGTCGTCGGCGGCCAGCGTCTCGTCCGAGAGCAGCTCGACCAGGCCGCCGTAGTCCAGCTCCACCATCGACCGGGGGTGGAACTCCTCCAGCCAGCGGGCGGCCTCCTCGACCGCCTCCGTGATCGGCGCGTCGCCGATCGACTTGCGCAGCACCGACAGGGCCCGGGACGACCGGCGCCGCGCCTTGGAGATCTCCGTCCGGTAGCGCAGCACCCGCCGCCCGGGGTGGGTCACGTGGTGCCGCTCCTCCGGGTCGAAGAGCACGAACCAGCGCAGCGGCACGCCCCACGTGGCGATCTGCTCGTGCACCCGCGGCACGCCGTGCTCCAGCACCCGGGCCCCGCTGCGCCAGTCCTCCACCACTGCCTTCGCCTGACCGGCGAGCACCGGCGGGACGAAGGCGTCGGCCAGCACCGGCGGCACCCCGTCGCGCGCGCTCAGCGCCGCCTCGGCCACCCGGATGCGCAGGTTCCACGGGCAGACCAGCAGGGTCTCGTCGGTCTCCAGGACGTACGCCTCGTCCGGCAGGTCGGGCAGCCGGGTCCAGCCCGCACCGAGGGCCTCGATCACCGACGTCCGTTGCCGGCCCGGCCCCTCCACCGGCGCCACCGCCCGCCCCTGCTCCACGTAGCGCCGCCAGTACGACTGGCGGTCCCGGTCGAAGGCGGTCAGCGGCTCGTACACGCGCAGGTATGAAGCGAAAAGCGACGGCACGGCGCGATCCTCCCACGAATTGGAACTCGACCGTCGTCGGCGGCGCGATCAGGTGCCGTGGGCGGCCGGACGGCGTCGGCCGATACTAGGCTCAGCGGCACCGGCAGCATCCCGCCGGCGGTCCACAGGCCCGCGTCCCACAAGGACGCACCCCACACCAGGAGCGAGTCATGGGCGTATTCGCCACCACCGAGGACCCGGGGTCCAGCGGTCACGAACAGGTCGTGTTCTGCCAGGACAAGCAGACCGGCCTCAAGGCGATCATCGGCATCTACTCCACCGCGCTCGGCCCCGCGCTCGGTGGGACCCGGTTCTACCCGTACGCCAGCGAGGCCGATGCCCTCGCCGACGTGCTCCACCTCTCCCGGGGCATGGCCTACAAGAGCGCCCTGGCCGGGCTGGACCTGGGCGGCGGCAAGGCGGTCATCTGGGGTGACCCCGAGCGGATCAAGAGCGAGGCGCTGCTGCGCGCGTACGGCCGCTTCGTGGAGTCCCTCGCCGGGCGCTACTACACCGCCTGCGACGTCGGCACCTACGTCACGGACATGGACGTGATCGCCCGCGAGACCTCGTACGTCACCGGCCGCAGCGTCGAGCACGGCGGAGCCGGCGACTCCTCGGTCCTCACCGCCTGGGGCGTGTTCCAGGGCATGCGGGCCGCGGCCGAGCACGTCTGGGGCGCCCCGACCCTCGCCGGGCGGCGGGTCGGCGTGGCCGGCCTGGGCAAGGTCGGCAAGTACCTCGTCGGTCACCTGGTGGACGACGGCGCCGAGGTGGTGGCGACGGACGTCAACCCGAAGGCCCTGGAGTGGGCGCGCGCCACCCACCCGCAGGTCGCGCTGGTCGACGACGTCGCCGCGCTGGTCGCCGCCGACATCGACGTGTACGCCCCGTGCGCGCTGGGCGGCGCGCTCAACGACGACACCGTGCCGACGCTGCGCGCCAAGGTGGTCGCCGGCGCGGCCAACAACCAGCTCGCCCACCCCGGCATCGAGAAGCTCCTCGCCGACCGGGGCATCCTCTACGCCCCGGACTACGTCGTGAACGCGGGCGGCGTGATCCAGGTGGCGGACGAGATCGAGGGCTTCAACTTCGAGCGGGCCAAGCTGCGCGCGACCCGGATCTACGACACCACCCGGGAGATCCTGCGACTGGCGGACGCCGAGGGCGTGCCGCCGGCGGTGGCGGCGGACCGGCTGGCGGAGCGGCGGATGGCCGACGTCGGCCGGCTGCGCACGATCCACCTGCGCTGAGCGCCCCGGGGGCGGAGCGGCCGTTCCGCCCCCGGCCCCGCCGGGCGGCCCGTCCCGTTAGGCTGGCTTCGTGGGGTTCTGCCCGGTGTCACGGGCGCTCCCGGCACCGCTCCTTACCGGGTACAATCGGTGACGGCCGGATGACCGCGACGCGCGGTGTCGGTCGACGGTAACCCGAGGTGTCGAACGATGGCATCCCCATGTACCGTAAGAGCCACGAGAGATGCCTGACGTCATCGGGGCCCGCCTTCGGGCTGCCCCGCATTCTGTGCGAGGGGGTCGAGCCATGGGGCGCGGCCGTGCTAAGGCCAAGCAGACGAAGGTGGCCCGGGAGTTGAAGTACCACTCCCCGAACACCGACCTCACCGCCTTGCAGCGCGAACTGGCGGGTGCTGGTAAGTCTGAGCACAACTTCGACGACGACTACAAAGAGTATGTCGACGACGATGATGAGGATCACGCGGACGAAGACCCGGATCCCTGGGTACGTCCGCCCCGCTGACCTCCGGTAGCAGCTGAGCACGCGGTGACCGCCCGCGTGCTCACGCATGTGCCCATCGAAGCGGCGCCAAGACCGACGATCAGGGACCTGCCCCTTCCGGAGAGCCCTCCGGCCGAATGGCAGGTCCCTGATCACGGTCCGCCTCAGCGGGGACGGTTGTTCCAGTTGTAGAACGTCGGGATGTTCTCGAAGTGGTTCCAGGCGCACACGGCGCTCGCGCCGTCGCCGCCCGCCACCTCGGCCCGTAGTCGCCGCGCGGCCTCGGCCTCGTGGAGGAGTGCGGTGAGTCCCGGCGCGGCTTCCCGCACCCGATCGGTGACCTCGTCCGGGGCGTCCGTCCTCCGGTCAGGCTGCCGGTGACTGGTGGTCTCGGGCATGCTCCAACACTCCCTCCAGTAAGTGAATCTTGCTGTTGCGGCAGTGCGCGGTCTGCGTACCGTCGAAACGCCCCAGCTCGAAGTAGCGGTTGGCCGCGTGGCCGCCGCCGCAGAACCCGAAGTAGGGGCAGGACGAACGGCACGCCTCGACGCCGGCGAGGAACTCGCCGACCCAGGGCGTCCGGTCCGCGTGGGCGAGGATCTCGGCCAGCGGGGTGGCCAGCACGTTGCCGCTGGCGAAGTCGCCGTACCGGACATCGGTGAAGCCGGCCAGCTCCGGCGAGAGCACGATCACCGAGCCGTCGTGGCCCACGGTCGGGATCGGGTCCAACCGCCGGGGGAGCAGGTCGTCGGCGCTGCCGTCCAGCACCGCCCCGGCGTAGCGCAGGGACCACTCGACCTCGCGCAGGTGGATCCGGGGCTCCCGGCGCCAGGCCGCCACCAGCTCCGCCCAGAAGGCGGTCACCAGAGGTGCGTCGTGGGAGTTGTCGCGGAGGTTGACGCCCTCGGTCTCCTCGATGTTGACGCCGAGCACGTCGCAGCCGAGGTCGAGGAAGTAGTCGTACAGCTCGGTGGCCAGGCCCGGCTCGGGGCGACCCACCACCGCCAGCGCCGAGAACGGCAGGCCGTGCCGGCGCAGCGCCGCCACCCCGCGCAGGATCCGGTCGTACGCGGGCCCGCCGCCCCGGGTGACCCGGTCGCCGTTGCGTTCCCGCGGGCCGTCCACGCTCACGCTCACCCGCACCCCGTGCTCGACGAAGAACGCGCACCAGGCGTCGTCGATCAGCGTGGCGTTGGTCTGGACGTGGTGCTCGACCTCGGGCCCGAAGGGCGCGATCAGCGCGGCGAGGTGCTCCCGGCCGGCGGCCAGCGGCTCACCGCCGTGCCACACCACCGAGAAGCGGCCCGCCGCCGCCCACGGGTTGACCGACGCGGCCACCGCCTCGGCCACCGGCACCGGCATCCGCCGGTCGACCGCGCGGAACGGCAGGTAGCAGTAGGCGCAGTCCAGGTTGCACAGGGTGGTGGGCTGCATGACCACGTACGAGGGGACGGCGGCCAGGCCGCGCATCCCGCTGAACGACCGTCCCCGAGCAGCCATTGCCCTCCTCAGCGCCTGAAGGGCTGTCGGGGAACCCGGGCGGGCGGCCCCGACAGCTTTGAGGGTGCCCTTCAGGCTAGGCGGCGACGGCCACTCGGGTGAAGGCCTGATCAGGTGCCCGTACGATCACCTGGCGTGTGATCAGCCCCGGGTGTGCTGGCCGACCATCTGCACGTTGCCGGAGCCCTCGATGATCTCGCCGGCCTGCCACGCGTCGACGCCCCGGCCCGTCAGGGTGGCCAGCGCGCGGTCCGCGTCCTCGGCGGAGACGATCGCGAACATGCCGACGCCCATGTTGAAGGTCGCCTCCATCTCCGGGTCCTCGATCCGTCCCTTGGACTGGATCAGGTCGAAGATCGGCTGCGGCTTCCAGGTGGAGCGGTTGACCACCGCGTCGACGTGCTCGGGGAGCACCCGGACCAGGTTGCCGGGGATGCCGCCGCCGGTGACGTGGGCGATGGACCGCACCTCGGCCTCGGCGATCAGCTTGAGGCAGTCCTGCGCGTAGATCTTGGTCGGGGTGAGCAGCTCCTCGCCGAGGGTGCGCTGGCGGCCGAAGTCGTCGATCACCACGTCGAGCCGCATCCGGCCGGCGCCCAGCAGCACGTGCCGCACCAGGGAGTAGCCGTTGGAGTGCAGGCCGGAGGAGCGCATCGCGATGACCACGTCGCCCACCTCGACCCGCTCCGGGCTGAGGATGTCGCTCTCCTCCACCACACCCACGCCGGTGGCGGAGATGTCGTACTCGTCCGGGCGCAGCACGCCCGGGTGCTCGGCGGTCTCGCCGCCCAGCAGGGCGCAGCCGGCGTACCGGCAGCCGTCGGCGATGCCCGCGCCGATCTCGGCGACCCGGTCCGGCACGACCTCGCCGGTGGCGATGTAGTCGAGCAGGAAGAGCGGCTCGGCGCCGCACGCCACCAGGTCGTCGACGACCATCGCGACCAGGTCGATGCCGACCGTGTCGTGGATGTCCATCTGCTGCGCGATCACCAGCTTGGTGCCCACGCCGTCGGTGGACGAGGCCAGGATCGGGTTCTTGTACTTCTTCGTGTCCAGCCGGAACAGGCCGGCGAAGCCGCCGAGGTCGCCCATGACCTCCGGGCGCCGGGTCTGCTTCACCTTCGACTTCAGCAGCTCGACCGCACGGTCGCCCGCCTCGATCGAGACCCCGGCGTCCGCGTACGAGACCGAGCGTTTGCGCGCTTGACGGCCGGCGCCGGCCGTCCAGGGCTGGCGGTCGTCGCCGGCGCCGGTCGGGCTGCTTCCTGCGCCGCTGCGCTCGGACACGTGCGTCACGGTTCTCCCCTTTGGTTCTGGCGCCGCACCGGCGGTGACCGGGCCGCGCCGGGTGGTGCTACGGGCGGTGTGTGGTCACGCCGCCCGGAGTGGCGACGAGCGGGGCGGTGTGCTCCGGGGTGTCGGACGCCTGCGCGGCGACCCGCCGGCCCACCCCTTCGAGCACGTGCTTGCCGATCAGGTTGCCGGCGGGCAGCTCGATCGGGTACTCCCCGTCGAAGCACGCGCGGCACAGCCGGGTCTTCGGCTGCTCGGTGGCGGCGATCAGGCCCGGGAGCGACACGTAGCCGAGCGTGTCGGCCCCGATGGAGCGCCGGATGCCGTCGTTGTCCAGCCCGTTGGCCAGCAACTCGGCGCGGGTGGCGAAGTCGATGCCGTAGAAGCACGGCCAGTTGACCGGCGGCGAGGAGATGCGTACGTGCACCTCCAGCGCGCCGGCCTCGCGCAGCATCCGCACGATCGCCCGCTGGGTGTTGCCGCGCACGATCGAGTCGTCGACCACGACCAGCCGCTTGCCCCGGACGTTCTCCCGCAGCGGGTTGAGCTTGAGCCGGATGCCGAGCTGGCGCAGCGTCTGCGACGGCTGGATGAAGGTGCGCCCGACGTACGGGTTCTTCATCAGGCCGGCGCCGTAGGTGATGCCGGACTCCTCGGCGTAGCCGATTGCGGCCGGGGTGCCGGACTCCGGCACCGGGATGACCAGGTCGGCCTCGACCGGGTGCTCCTTGGCCAGCTGGCGGCCGATCTGCACCCGGGCGGAGTGCACGTTCCGGCCGGCGATGGTGGCGTCCGGGCGGGCGATGTAGACGTACTCGAAGAGGCAGCCCTTGGGCTCCGGGGCGGCGAACCGGCTGGAGCGCAGGCCGTCCTCGTCGATCGCGATCAGCTCGCCGGGCTCGACCTCGCGGACCACGCTCGCGCCGACGATGTCCAGCGCGGCGGTCTCGCTCGCCACCACCCAGCCGCGCTCCAGCCGGCCCAGCACCAGCGGGCGCACGCCGTGCGGATCGCGGGCCGCGTAGAGCGTCGACTCGTCCATGAACACGAAGCTGAACGCGCCGCGCAGCTGCGGCAGCACCTCCAGCGCCGCCGCCTCGACCGACAGGTCCGGGCGGCTGGCCAGCAGCATCGTCACCAGGGAGGTGTCGTTGGTCGAGCCGTCGGCGACCAGGCCCCGTTCGGTGACCTCGCGCTGGAGCTCCGCCGTGTTGACCAGGTTGCCGTTGTGGGCCAGTGCGATGGTGGTGCCGGACGTGGTGGACCGGATGGTCGGCTGGGCGTTCTCCCAGGTCGAGCCGCCGGTGGTGGAGTAGCGGGCGTGCCCGATCGCCACGTGCCCGCGCAGGCTGGCCAGGGTCGGCTCGTCGAAGACCTGGGCGACCAGGCCGAGGTCCTTGTAGACCACCACGCCCGAGCCGTCGCTGACCGCGATGCCCGCGGCCTCCTGGCCGCGGTGCTGGAGGGCGTAGAGCCCGAAGTAGGTCAGGTTGGCGACCTCCTCCCCGGGCGCCCAGACGCCGAAGACGCCGCACGCGTCCTGGGGGCCTGGTCGTTGGGGATCAAGGTCGTGGCTCAGCCGG
Organism: Micromonospora sp. NPDC023633; assembly: GCF_040640035.1. NCBI lineage: Bacteria > Bacillati > Actinomycetota > Actinomycetes > Micromonosporales > Micromonosporaceae > Micromonospora > Micromonospora sp. NPDC023633. The sequence goes on from NZ_JBFABB010000014.1 coordinate 13,050, forward strand.
CCGTCGCCTCGGGGCACCTGCGCTCCCTCATGCTGGTCTGGACCGGCCTTGCGGAATCACGCGGGGGCGGATCCGCACTCCTCGGCCGGGACCACTGTCGTCGCCTGACAGTGTACGCGAATCCGAGTCGATACAGAAAGTCACGATATGGCTCCGAGGCGTCACCGGTCGATGCGTGTCGCCGCAGCTAGAGCGGCAGGTGCGCGGAGAGATCCGCCCGAATTCCGCTCACCTGTACGCGACCCTGGGTGATCGCGTCGGCCCATTCGAGCCGCCCGGTGGCCACCGCCAGCCAGGTCTCGGGCGCCATCTCGACGACGTTCGCGGGGGTGCCACGGGTGTGTCGGGGACCGGAAACGCACTGAACTGCGCCGTAAGGTGGGACACGCACCTCCACCGATCGGCCGGGGGCGCGCTCCGCGAGGACGGTCAACAGGGCACGGACCGCCTCCCGGAGGACCGGTCGTTCGGGCGTATGCCCCTCGTCGAGCGCCGACAACGCCGCCGCGACCGCGGCGGACTTAATGTGCGGAGAGGACACGACGGGACGATACGGCCTCAGCACGCCGCGCCCGACGCTGGCCCTGGGTCGCGCCGATCCGGTCAGACAAGGCATAGTTGCCGACGGCGTATTCGAACCGTGATGATCCCCGGCCCGGCGCCCGCCGCCGAGGGAAGTCAGTCCGGAAGGCGGTGGACGTGTCAACACACCGACGTGCCTGGAAGCAGCGGGCCGGTGTGGTCGTGGCGCTGGTTGTCGGCGCTCTGCTCGCTGCCCCCGCCACACCAGCCCTCGCCGCCGACGTCACCGTGTCGCCCGGCTCGGTCACCGTCAACGCCGGCAGCGACACCGCCGTCACCGTGCAGGTCACCCCCCGCGACGGCGACGAGAAGGTCCAGGTCAGCATCGCCGGTCTCCCGGGTGGTGTGAGCTGCGCGAGCGGCTGCGGGGAGATCGACTTCAACAACGACCGGCCGAGGTCCCAACTGCTGCGGATCAGGGCCAGCGACAATGCCGGCGACGCGACCGTCACCGTCACGGTGACGGTCGAGGCCGAGTCCGGCCCGGGCACCGCCCCGCTCCAGCTCAGCGTCAAGGGCAAGGCCCAGCCGTCCGAGCCCGCGCAGGCGCAGACCGTCAAGTCGGTCTCCGGCAAGGTGGTCGCCCAAGCCAACGGCAAGGCCGTGCCGAACGCCGTGGTCATGCTCCAGGACGGCGCCGGCAAGAAGCGCGACACGATCAGTGACGACGACGGCAACTTCCGCTTCACCGGCACCAGCGAGAAGCCGATCGCGCCCGGTCGGCTCGCCGTCGGCGCCAGCGTCGGTGAGGTCTACGCCACCAAGAGCTTCGACGCGTCCGCCGGTCAGAGCATCACCGGCCAGCGCATCGCCCTGGCGATCAAGGTCGAGACGACCCCGAGTCCCACCCCCTCGGTCAGCGAGGAGCCCCTCCCGACCGAGGAGCCCGTCGAGGAGACCCCCGAGGAGAGCGCCGAGGCGACCCCGGGCGCGGCGGCCAACGCCAGCAACGAGGACTCCGGCGGCATGAGCTCCTGGCTGATCATCCTGCTCGGCGGCCTGCTCGTCGCCGCCGGTGTCGGCACCATCGTGCTGCTCTGGATGCGGCGCAAGGACAGCGGCGACGAGGCCGACGACGACGCCCCGGCGGGCGCCGGCGCGGTCCCGGCCGCGCGTGGGGCGTTCCGGGGCGCGGACGACCAGACCCGGGTGGTCAACCGGGTCGGCGCCACGCCGGATCCGACGATGGTCGGCGGCACCGCGCTCAGCGACGCCCCGACGATGATGCACCGCCCCGTGGTCGACGACGTGCCACCGGACCCGTACGGCGCTCCCCCGCAGCCCTACGGCGCAACGGGCAGCCAGCAGGCCTGGGGCGGCAGCGGCTACGGCGACGAGCCGGCCGGCGCGGGCGGCTACGGCGGGGCCGGCTACGGCAACGCGCCCGCCTCCGGCGGCGGCTACGGCAGCGGCGGCTACGGCAACGCGCCGTCCTCGGGGAGCGGCTACGGCAATGCGCCCGCCTCGGGCGGCGGCTACGGCGGCAACGACTACGGCGCTCCGGCGGGTGCGCCCGGCCCGGCGGGCGGCGGCCGGGGCTACGGCGAGCGGTACGACGAGCCGACCGGCCGCTACACCGGCGACGCCACGCAGTACCCGGCCCCGGCCGACCCGTACGCGACCGGCGTCTACCAGCCGGAGCAGAGTCAGGGCTACGGCCAGTCCGAGCCCGGGGCGTACGGCCGGGGCGGCGAGCCGACCGGCGGTTACGACCAGCCGGGCGGCGGTTACGAGCGGGGCGGCTACGGCCAGCCGGGCGGCTACGGCCAGGAGCCGGCGGCACCGCGCGGCGGCTACGGTCAGCCGGGCGGCTACGACCAGCCCACCTCGTACGACAACCAGGGCGGCTACGGCCAGGGCGGCTACGGCCAGGAGCCCCCGCAGCAGCGCGGCGGCTACGGCGAGGGTGGCTACGGCCAGCCGGGCGGCTACGACGACCCGCAGACCGGTCGCGGTCGCCCGGACGGCCCGCCGCGGCAGGACCGGGGCGGCCGCCGGCTGGACTGGATGGACGACTGACCGCTCGGGGCGCTCCCCCGACGACAGCACCACGGCGAGGGCCGTCCGTACTCCGGGCGGCCCTCGCCGCTGTCCCGGGCGAGTCGGGCCGACACCGGCGACCGGGGTGGCCCGGCGCAGGGCGCGAACGGGCGACCGCTGGCGGGATCAGGGCGGGCGTCCCGGTGCCGGGGCGCACGTCGGGGTGGCGCGCACGCCGCTCCGGGGGCGGCGCGCGGGAGGGCCGTCAGGCGGCGGAGAAGACGCCCTGACGCAGCACCGGGACCACGTCCGAGACGCCGACCCGGACGGCGACCTCCACGTCCTGGGCGAAGCCGCCCTCGATGAGCTCGCGGCCCGACACACTGCCGCACACCGCGGCGGGGACGTCGGGGGTGCTGGCGAGCGCGGCGAGCGCCATGGCCGCCTCCACGGAGAGACCGCCCGGCACACCCGACAGGGCGTCCAGCACGCTGGCCGCCCCGAGCTGGTCCTCGACGGAGGGGCGTAGCGACCCGTCCGGCCAGCGCTCACCCGAGGCGATCACGCCGATCGGCGCGTCCACCGAGCCGTACCCCTGGTGGCCGAGCCAACGCCCGACGGCGCGCGCGTTGCGCAGGCATGCCGCGACCACCGGCAGCCCGGTGGCGCTGGCCGCCGCGCTGATCGCCGAACCGTTCGGCGACGGCAGCACGAGGTCGGCGACGACCGGTGCGGTGGTCAGCGCCGCCGGCGAGAGCGACCACGGATGGTCCGGGGTCGTCTGCCGGCGACCCACCGCCGCGACCGCGCCGACCCGCCGCGCGTAGTCGGCCGCCTGCGCGCCCCACGGGAACGGGTGCACCCGCATGCCGCGCCCGACCGCGACGTCCACGGCGGTGGTGAACGACAGCACGTCCACCACCACCAGCACCGCGCAGACCCGGCCCAGCTCGGCCGCCCCCGTCAGCCCCCAGTCGAACCGGGCGCCAGAACCGGGTTGGACGTGGACGGCCGCGGCCACCGCCTCAGCGCTGACCGGGCTCGGTGTCACCGGAATCGGGAGCCGACGCATCCCCGGCCTCGGCCGGTCGGTCGGCGACCTCGGCCGGGTGCTCCGGGCCGGGTGCGACGGTCTCCGCCGGGGCTGCCGGGGCCACCGGCTCGACGGCACCGGTCGGCGGGACCGGCGCGGCCGAGGCGATCGGCTCGGCCGCGACGGCCGCCGGGTCCACCGGCGCCACCTCGGCCGGCTCGGCGACGGGCAGCGGCACGGCCTCGACCGCACCCGCCACACCGGCGGCCGGCGCGGGCACCTCGACGACCCCCGCGCCCCCGAAGAGGCGCGGCAGCGTCTCGCCGTGCGCGGCGCGCAGCTCGTCCAGGCCGATCCGGAACTGGCCGTGCACCTCCAGCGCGCCGCCGGACGAGTCGGTGACCCCGATCAGCTCGAACGGCACCCCGCGCTCGGCACAGAGGGCGGTGAACGCCTTCTCGTGGCCGCGCGGCACCGACACCAGGACCCGCCCGGCGGACTCGCTGAACAGGTAGACGAACGGCATCGAGCCGCCGTCGAAGCGCTCCGGCACCGCGATGCGGGCGCCGACGCCGCGCCGCAGGCAGGACTCCACCAGGCTCTGCGCGAGGCCGCCGTCGGAGAGGTCGTGCGCGGAGCTGAGGTGCCCGACCCGCGCGGCCTCCGCCAGCAGGTCGGCCAGGAGCCGCTCGCGGGCCAGGTCGACCTGCGGGGGTACGCCGCCAAGGTGCTCGTGGGTGACCCACGCCCACTCCGAGCCGGAGAGCTCCACGTGCGTCTCGCCGAGCAGGAAGATCTGGTCGTGGTCGCCGCCCGGCCGGGCCACGAAGCCCATCGGCACCCGGTTGGCCACGTCGTCGAGCACGCCGAGCACACCGACCACCGGGGTCGGGTGGATCGGCGCCGCGCCCGTCTGGTTGTAGAAGCTGACGTTGCCGCCGGTGACCGGGATGCCCAGCTCGGCGCAGCCGTCCGCCAGGCCACGGACGGCCTCGGCGAACTGCCACATCACGCCCGGGTCCTCCGGCGAGCCGAAGTTCAGGCAGTTGGTGACGGCGATCGGCTTCGCGCCGGTGACGGCGACGTTGCGGTACGCCTCCGCCAGTGCGAGCTTCGTGCCGTGGTAGGGGTCGAGCCGCGCGTACCGGCCGTTGCCGTCCACCGACAGCGCCACGCCGAGCCCGGTCCGCTCGTCGATCCGGATCACGCCGGAGTCCTCCGGCTGGGCGAGCACGGTGTTGCCCAGCACGTAGCGGTCGTACTGCTCGGTGACCCAGGTCTTGTCGGCCAGGTTGGGCGACGCGATCATGCGCAGCACGGTCTCGCGCAGCGCCTCCGGGTCGGCCGGCCGGGGCAGCGTCTCCGCGCGGTCGGCCTGGAGCAGGATCAGGTCGGCCGGCTCGCGCATCGGGCGGGCGTAGACCGGGCCGTCGTCGACCAGCGAGCCCGGCGGCACGTCGACCACCAGCTGGTCACGCCAGGTGATCAGCAGCCGGCCCGGCCGGCCGTCCGGCTCCGGCGGGGTGACCTCGCCGATCGCGGTGGCCCAGACGCCCCACTTCTCGGCGGTCTTGAGCACCGCGTCGAGCTTCTCCGGCTCGACGACCAGCAGCATCCGCTCCTGCGACTCGCTGGCCAGGATCTCGTGCGGCTCCATCGAGGGCTCACGCAGCGGCACCCGCTCCAGCCAGACCCGCATGCCGGTGCCGGCCGCCGCGGCGGTCTCGGTCAGCGCGCAGGTCAGGCCGGCGCCGCCGAGGTCCTGGATGCCGACGACCAGCCGGGCGTCGTAGAGCTCCAGGCATGCCTCGATGAGCAGCTTCTCCATGAACGGGTCGCCGACCTGCACCGACGGGCGGCGCTGCTCGCTGCCCTCGTCGAAGGTGGCGCTGGCCAGCACCGACACGCCGCCGATGCCGTCCCGGCCGGTCCTGGCGCCCATCAGCACGACGACGTTGCCCGGGCCGGCGGCGGCCTTGTTCTGCAGCCGGTCGACCGGCAGCACGCCGAGGCAGAGCGCGTTGACCAGCGGGTTGCCCTGGTAGCAGGGGTCGAAGACGACCTCGCCGCCGATGTTCGGCAGGCCCAGGCAGTTGCCGTAGCCGCCCACGCCGGCGACGACGCCGGGCAGCACCCGGGCGGTGTCGGGGTGGTCGGCGGCGCCGAAGCGCAGCGGGTCCATCACCGCGACCGGGCGGGCGCCCATGGCGAGGATGTCCCGGACGATGCCCCCGACGCCGGTGGCCGCGCCCTGGTAGGGCTCGACGAAGCTCGGGTGGTTGTGCGACTCGACCTTGAAGGTCACCGCCAGGTCGGCGGAGACCTGCACCACGCCGGCGTTCTCGCCGATGCCGGCCAGCAGCCGGTCGCTCGGCGGGGCCTTCTCGCCGAACTGGCGCAGGTGCACCTTGCTCGACTTGTAGGAGCAGTGCTCGCTCCACATGATCGAGTACATCGCCAGCTCGGCCTGGGTGGGCCGCCGGTCGAGGATCTGCCGGATCCGCTCGTACTCGTCGTCGCGGAGCCCGAGCTCGGCGTACGGCTGGAGCTCACCGGGGGTGTCCTCGGCGCGCGGCACGGTGTCCAGGCCGTCGGCCCAGTCGGCGCTCGCCGGCCCGGGACGCCCGGCCGGCGGCACGACGGCGGCCGGACGCGGCTCCACCGGCTGCGCCGGGGCGGCCGGGAAGGCCTCCGGGTTATCCCGTACCTCGTCCGGATGGGTGGTCATGACCTCTCCTCGCTGCGCTCGCGTCCGCCCGACGGGCGGGTGAGCCGACCGATGATGCCGCGCACGGTCACGCCGGCGCCCCCACCAGGTGCTTGAGCACCGAGGTGAAGAAGCCGAGACCGTCCAGGGAGGGGCCCGTGAGCGCCTCCACCGCGTGCTCGGGATGCGGCATGATGCCGACCACGTTGCCGGCGGGGTTCGTGATCGCGGCGATGTCGCGCTGCGACCCGTTGGGGTTGCCGCCGACGTAGCGGGCGACGACCCGGCCCTCGGCTTCGAGCTGGTCCAGCGTCGCGGTGTCGGCGACGTAGCAGCCCTCGCCGTTCTTGACCGGGATCAGCACCTCCTGGCCGGGCTGGAACGCGTTGGTCCACGCGGTGCCGGCCGACTCGATGCGCAGGACCTGGTCGCGGTTGCGGAAGTGCAGGTGCTGGTTGCGCGTGAGCGCCCCGGGCAGCAGGTGGGCCTCGCAGAGGATCTGGAAGCCGTTGCAGATGCCGAGCACGGGCAGGCCGCCCCGGGCCGCGTCCACGATCGTCTCCATCACCGGGGCGAACCGGGCGATGGCGCCGCAACGCAGGTAGTCGCCGTAGGAGAAGCCGCCGGGCAGGACGACGGCGTCCACCCCGTGCAGGTGCGGGTCTCCGTGCCACAGGCGGACCGGTTCGGCGCCCGCGATCCGGACGGCCCGGGCCGCGTCCCCGTCGTCGAGCGAGCCGGGGAAGGTGACCACACCGACCCGGGCGGTCACGAGCGGGTGTCCACGGTCTCGTCGGCCTCGGCCAGGCGGACCGTGAAGTCCTCGATGACCGGGTTGGCGAGCAGCTTGTCGGCGATCTCCCGGGCCCGGTCCAGGTCCGGTTCACCGGTGAATTCGATCTCGATCCGCCTGCCGATCCGAACCGAGGCGACGTCGCTGACGCCGAGCCGGGGCAGCGCGTTTGCGACGGCCTGGCCCTGGGGATCGAGGATCTCGGGCTTGAGCATGACGTCGACGACGACGCGAGGCACTGGGCACTCCTGACTGTGTACGCAGTTGGGTGCCGACCCACAACGGGCGAGCGCAGCCAGCCTACCTGGCAGATCCGGCCTCGGACGCACCGGCCGGACGCGGTTCAGGCAGTCATCGACATTCCCGGCGCGGGCCCCGGGGACCGATACGGGTTCGTTGCGATCCCGATGCGCATCCGTTGCCGACCGGCCCGTTTCGCCCCGCTCCGTCGGGCCGGCGGACTCTCCCCCGTCGCCCCCGCCCGCCATACCATCTCATCCATCATTTTCGATGGACTCTTGTGAACGACATCTCAGGAGCCCTACCGTACATCGTCGTACGTCGATCGGACGTGCCCGACCGTCGGGCCACCCCCGCCCGCCGGCCGACAGCTCGACCCGGTGAACCCGGGCCCCGTCCCCGAAGGAGCCCCCATGCGCATCCGATCCATGATCGCGGTGCTGGCCACCGCAGCGGCCGGCCTGCTCGGCGCCAGCTCCGGCGCCCTCGCCGCCCCGGCCGGTCCGCAGCCGATCATCGGCGGCAGCACCGTCTCGTCGGCCCCGTGGGCCGCCGCCGTGCTCAGCAACGGCTCGTTCACCTGCTCCGGCACGATCATCGCGCCGGAGTGGGTGCTCACCGCCCGGCACTGCGTCAACGGCACGATGTCCGTCCGGGTCGGCAGCGTCTACCGCTCCTCCGGCGGCGTCACCCGCACCGTCAGCGCCAGCTACAGCCGGTACGACCTGGCCCTGCTGCGCCTGTCCAGCTCCGTGAGCACCTCCTACGTCACGCTGGCCAGCAGCAACCCGCCGATCGGCTCGACCAACTCGATCTACGGCTGGGGCATGACCTGCTACAGCGGATGCTCGGCCTCCACCCAGCTCAAGACCGCGTCCGTCCAGGTGACCAGCAACAGCGCCACCGACGCGTACGGCGGCCAGGCGATCCGCAGCACGCGGATCAACGGCAACGCGTGGCGGGGCGACTCGGGCGGCCCGCAGTTCTACAACGGCCGCCAGGTCGGCGTCGCCTCCACCGCCGACGGCCAGAGCATCCAGAACTACGGCAGCGTCGCGTACAACCGGGCCTGGATCACCCAGACGGCCGGTGTCTGACGGTTAGCGCCACGCCAGGCGCGGATGGTCGGCAGCGCGCCGACCGTCCGCGCCGCGCCGTTTTGCAGCATCCGATCAGGTGAACAAGGCCGGCGATCGGGCGCCTCGTCGCCCTGACAGCATCGGAAGCGTGCTGGTCGTGACGACGGAGCAACTACCCGGGTACGAGATCCGCCAGATCCTCGGCGAAGTGGTGTCATCGATGGCCAGGACGCGGAACCCGTACCGCGAGGGGGTCAAGAACCTGCGCGGTGGCGCGTACGACCCGATGGCGCCCGACAACCTCACCAGGTGGCGTACGGACTCGGTGGCCCGGCTCGGCGAGGAGGCCCGCCGCATCGGCGCGAACGCCGTGGTGGGGATGCGCTTCGACAGCCGCGACTGCGGCGAGATGTGGATGGAGATCTGCGCGTACGGCACGGCCGTGGTCGTCGCGCCCAAGATGCCCGACGTCATGCCGCCCGACCAGCCGCTGGTCGCCGCGGAGACCGCGCACGATCCCGCCTTCGCCGAGTCCCCGGGCGGCATCGCCGAACCGGCGAGCGCCCCCAACCTCCGCTCGGCCGCCGAAACCCCCACCCGCGACTCCTGACCCACCCGCCCCACCGCGCCCACCCACCCGCCGCCGGGAGCCCCGGATGCCGAGGTCGATCAAGAAGTTTTCGCCCTCTTCGATCTCCGATTCGGACGCGAACCTCTTGATCCAACCGCCCGAGACAGAGGGTGGGTGGGTCAGAGGATGGGGGGTGGGGTGTAGGTGGCGGCCCCGGGGTGGGCGTCAACGACGGCGGCGATGCGGCGGACGACCGCCTCGACCTGGGCCGGGGCGGCGCCGACGAAGGCCGTACGGTCGGCGACCAGCGCGTCGATCTCGCCGCGGGTCAGGCCCAGGCGGTCGTCCGCCGCCAGGCGGTCGAAGAGATCGTTCTCGGCGGCGCCCTTCTCGCGCATGGCCAGGGCCACCGCGACCGCGTGCTCCTTGATCACCTCGTGGGCCACCTCGCGGCCGACGCCGCGCCGGACCGCCGCCACCAGGATCTTCGTGGTGGCCAGGAACGGCAGGAAGCGCTCCAGCTCCCGGTTGATCACCGCCGGGTACGCGCCGAACTCGTCCAGCACGGTGAGGAAGGTCTGGAACAGCCCGTCGGCGGCGAAGAACGCGTCCGGCAGGGCGACCCGGCGGACCACCGAGCAGGAGACGTCCCCCTCGTTCCACTGGTCGCCGGCCAGCTCGCCGACCATCGACAGGTAGCCCCGGATGATCACCGCGAAGCCGTTGACCCGCTCGCTGGACCGGGTGTTCATCTTGTGCGGCATCGCGCTGGAACCCACCTGGCCCGGCTTGAAGCCCTCGGTGGCCAACTCCTGGCCGACCATCAGCCGGATCGTGGTCGCCAGCGACGACGGGGCGGCGGCGATCTGCGCCAGCGCGGAGAGCACCGCCAGGTCGATCGAGCGCGGGTAGACCTGGCCGACGCTGTCGAGCACCCGGCTGAAGCCCAGGTGCCCCGCGACCCGGCGCTCCAGCTCGGCCACCCGCTCGGCGTCGCCGTCGAAGAGGTCGAGCTGGTCGGCGGCGGTGCCGACCGGGCCCTTGATGCCGCGCAGCGGGTACCAGTTGATCAGGTCGTCCAGCCGCTCGTACGCGATGAGCAGTTCCTCCGCGGCCGACGCGAAGCGCTTGCCCAGCGTGGTGGCCTGCGCCGCGACGTTGTGCGAGCGGCCGGTCAGCACCAGGTCGGAATGCTCGACGGCGAGCCGGGACAGCCGGGCCAGGGTGGCGACCACCCGGTCCCGGATCAGCTCCAGCGAGCGGCGCACCTGGAGCTGCTCGACGTTCTCGGTGAGGTCCCGGGAGGTCATGCCCTTGTGCACGTGCTCGTGCCCGGCGAGCGCGCTGAACTCCTCGATCCGGGCCTTCACGTCGTGCCGGGTGACCCGCTCCCGCTCGGCGATCGAGCCCAGGTCGACCTGGTCGAGCACCCGCTCGTACGCCTCGACCACGCCGTCCGGCACCGGCACGCCGAGGTCCCGCTGGGCCCGGAGCACGGCGAGCCAGAGCCGCCGTTCCATCCGGATCTTCTCCTCCGGTGACCAGAGGGCGACCAGCTCGGGCGAGGCGTACCGGTTGGCGAGCACGTTCGGGATCGTCACGTACCTCAGTCTTTCATGTCCGCGGACGTGACCCCGACGAGGCCGTCCGGCCGCCCACCAGCCCGGACGGCCGGGGATCGCCGGCCGGTGGCATACCCGTGCCGGGCTGAGCGAACCACGTCGGTCCGGCGACGCCTGCCCGGCTTCGCACCGGGCGGGCGTCGGTCGTTCACGGAACTCACCCGCCGGGCAACGTGACCGTCGGGTCGAGGGCGATCCCCAGTTGCTGCGTCACGGTGAGAGGAAGACGGCCCTTCGCGTTCGCCGCGAGCGTCACCCGCAGCCACGTGCCGTCGCCACGCCGTACGTCGATCTCCCGCTGCTTGGCGACCCCGTCGGCGTCTCGGGTCGTGGTGGTGCGGTGCCGCTCGCCGCGCGGCCCCGCGCCCGCCTCGCAGACCCGGGTCGGTGTCGGCTCGCCACAGACCAGGTCACCCGCCGGAGCCGCGTCGCGCCGCCGGATGTCCACCGACAGGAGCCCGGCCACCCGCTTGACCATGACCCGGCCGTACCCCCAGTAGGTGTCCGTCGTGTTCCGGCTCTCGGCACCGCGGTCGCTCCAGCCCGCGCCCAGGTCGTTCGCGGTGAACACCGGGCCCTCGCCCTCCGCGCCGGTGACACCCGGCGCCTGCCGCTGAATCGCGGCGAGCACCCAACTGTGGACCAACTGCCGGCGGGCCCGGGCGTCCCCACGGAGCGGATCAGCGGCCACTTCGGCGACTGCCGGGTCGAGCACCAGCGCGGTCAACTGCCCCTCGGTGAGCGGCGGATCCTCGCCCTCACCCCTGATGTCGACGTAGATGACCACGCCGTCGGGGCGCTGCACCCAGACCGAATGGGTCATGGTGAAGCCAGTCGGACTCCTGCGGGACCCGATCTCCGGATTCCGCGCGGAGCTGGTCTGGATCGTCTCGCCGGCGGGTCCGGTCCTGGTGGCGCAACGGGCCTTCCGCACCTGCTCGGGCGGGCAGGGCCGCAACGCTCCCCAGTCCAACGGGATGCCCACGACGAGGTAGCCGACCCGGTCACCGGCTCGGACCCGCCCCTGGCCCAGATAGCCATTCGGTGTGTAGCCGCGGGTGCTCGCTCCGGACCCCCAGACCGCCCCGCCCTCCCAGGCGCCGTCCTGCCGTATCCATTCGAGGTCCGGCGCCACCCGGCTCATCCCCTCGAAGATCGCCCGGTCGGTGGAGGTGAAGACCTGGCCCTGGCCGGGCGGCGGCGTACGTACCGTCGGGCTCGGCGCCGCCGGCGGGGCCGTCCGCGGGTGACCGCCGGTGACGGCCGCCCCGGCCGTGATCGCGCCGACCGCGACGGCCGCCGTCCCGATCACAGCGAGCCGGCGCAGTCGCAGGCGGCGGCGCTGCCGGGAGATGACCCGGTCCAGGTCGATGGAGCTGGGCGGTACCTCACCAACCGCCTCGTCGAAGATCGTCCGGTGACTCATGCGCCCTCCCTGCTCGCGTCGATCGACACCAGGGCACGCAGGCTCTCCAGCCCTCGCGCCGCCTGGCTCTTCACGGTGCCCGCGCTGATTCCCAGCGCACGGGCGGTCTCCTCGACCGAGAGGTCGCAGTAGAAGCGCAGGACCACCACGGCCCGGCGGCGTGGCGGCAGCTGTGCCAGCAGATCCAGAAGTAACTCCCGGTCGGCGAGTGCCACCTCCGGCACGTTCGGCTCGGCCCGGTCGGGCAGGTCGTCGGTGGACCTCTCCCGCCGCCACGGCCGACGCCGCTCGTCCAGCCAGGCGTTGGTGAGCATGCCGCGGACGTACGCGTCGACGTGCTCCACGCGGCGCACCCGGCGCCAGTGCCGGTAGAGCTTGCCGATGGTGATGGAGACCAGGTCGTCCGCGGTGTGCCAGTCCCGGCACAGCAGGTACGCCGTGATGCGCAGTGGCTCCAACCGGACGCTCACGAACTGCCGGTACTCGTCCTCGTCGGCCCGGTTCACCGCGCCGGACCTTGCTTTCGCCTCATGCCTGGGGAACGGACCGACGGGTCGGTGAGGTTGCTCGGCGACCGACGGCGCGGGCGTCTCGGTCCCCCGACACCCAGGCCCGCTGGGAACAGCCACTCACGGCCGGCCTGCTCGCGGTCCGTCCGCTGGTCGAGCTGGAGTTCCTGTATTCGGCCCGCTCGCAGGCCGACCGCAGGTGGCTGGGGGACCGACTCCGAACGGCGTTCAGCTGGGTGGGCATGCCGGACCGGATCTACGAGCGGGCGACCGAGATCCAGGACGAGCTCACCGCCCGGGGCACCCACCGGTCCGCCGGTGCCGTCGACCTGCTGATCGCGGCGACGGCCGAGTACCAGGGCCTCTCGCTGCTGCACTACGACCGTGACTTCGACCAGATCGCCGAGGTGACCGGGCAGCCCGTGCGATGGCTCGCCCCGGCCGGCACGATCAAGTAGGCCCTCTTCGCGCGCCCGCCCTCGCGGTCAGCGTTCGAGGATGGCGGTCACGCCCTGGCCGCCGGCCGCGCAGATCGAGATCAGGCCCCGGCCGCTGCCCTTGTCGGCGAGGAGCTTGGCCAGGGTCGCCACGATCCGGCCGCCGGTGGCCGCGAACGGGTGCCCGGCGGCCAGCGACGAGCCGTTGACGTTCAGCTTCTCCCGGTCGATCGTCCCGAGCGGGGCGTCCAGCCCCAGCCGGTCCTTGCAGAACTCCGGCGACTCCCAGGCGGCCAGGGTGGCCAGCACCTGCGAGGCGAACGCCTCGTGGATCTCGTAGACGTCGAAGTCCTGGAGGGTCAGGCCGGCCCGGGACAGCATCCGGGGCACCGCGTACGCGGGGGCCATCAGCAGGCCCTCGTCGCCGTGCACGAAGTCGACGGCGGCGGTCTCCGACCAGGAGAACCACGCCAGCACGGGCAGGTGGTGCTCGCGGGCCCACTCCTCGCTGGCCAGCAGCACCGTCGAGGCGCCGTCGGTCAGCGGCGACGAGTTGCCGGCCGTCATGGTCGCCGCGTCGGCGTCGGGCCCCTTCGCGCCGAAGACCGGCTTCAGCGCGCCGAGCCGCTCCAGGCTCGTGTCGGGACGCAGGTTCGCATCCCGGGTCAGCCCGAGGTAGGGGGTCAGCAGGTCGTCGAAGAACCCCCGGTCGTACGCGGCGGCGAGCCGCTGGTGCGACCGCAGCGCCAGCTCGTCCTGGGCCTGCCGGTCGATCTGCCAGCGCAGCGCCGTGCGGGCGGCGTGCTCCCCCATCGACAGCCCGGTACGCGGCTCCGCGTTGCGCGGGATCTCCGGCTTGAACGGCTGGGTGGGGCGCAGCTTCGCGGCGATCCTCAGCCGCTCGCCGAGGGTGCGGGCGCTGTTCAGCCTGAGCAACGTGCGGCGCATCTCCTCGTTGACCGCGAGCGGCGCGTCGGAGGTGGTGTCCACGCCGCCGGCGATGCCGACGTCGATCTGCCCGAGGGCGATCTTGTTGGCGACCAGGATGGCCGCCTCCAGCCCGGTGCCGCAGGCCTGCTGGATGTCGTACGCGGGGGTGTGCGGGTCGAGCTTCGAGCCGAGCACGACCTCGCGGGTGAGGTTGAAGTCCTTCGCGTGCTTGAGCACGGCGCCGGCCACCACCTCGCCGACCCGCTGGCCGGCCAGGCCGAACCGGGCGAGGAGCCCGTCCAGCGCGGCGCCCAGCATGTCGGCGTTCGACGCGCTGGCGTACCGCGAGTTGGACCGCGCGAAGGGGATGCGGTTGCCGCCGATGACCGCGACCCGCCGGATGCTCTGCACGATCCCGCCTCCTCGAAAGACTTGCCCTCAACCTACTCGCCAGTAGGCTACGCCTATGACCGACAGGTACGCGAGCTTCGTCCGATCGGGGGCCGGCCGCACGCTGGTCAAGCGCCTCGGGCTGCCCGACCCGCCGCGACTGCGCCGGCACACCCCCGGCGACCCCCTCGTCCCCGGCCCCGTCCTGCTGGGCGCCGCGACCGGCGGCCGGCTCGCCGAGCCGGTCGGCAGGCTCCTGGCCGCCGCCGGGGTCGAGCTGCGCGATCCCGACGCCGTGGAACCCGCCGGGCGCCACGCCGCCCTGGTGTACGACGCCACCGGCATCACCGACTCCAGCGACCTGCGTCAGCTGTACGACTTCTTCCACCCGCACGCCCGCTCGGTGCTGCCCAGCGGCCGGGTCGTCGTGCTCGGCACCCCGCCCGCCGAGTGCGGCTCCCCCCGGGAGGCGACCGCCCAGCGGGCCCTGGAGGGGTTGACCCGCAGCATCGGCAAGGAGTTCGGCCGGGGCGTCACCGCCCAACTGGTCCACGTCACGCGGAACCCCGACGCCGGCACCTGGACCAGCCTGGAGGCGACCCTGCGGTTCCTGCTCTCCGGCCGCTCCGCGTACGTCTCGGGCCAGGTGGTGCGGGTCGGCGCCGGCACGGCCGAGCCGCCGGCCGACTGGGACCGCCCGCTCGACGGGCAGGTCGTCCTGGTCACCGGGGCGGCCCGGGGCATCGGCGCGGCGCTGGCCCGGGTGCTGGCCCGCGACGGCGCCCGGGTCGTCGCGCTGGACATTCCGGCGGCCGGGGACGAGTTGGCGGCGGTCGCCAACGAGATCGGCGGCACGGCCGTCCAGCTCGACCTGACCGCCCCCGACGCCCCGGGCCGGCTCGCCGAGCACCTGGCCGGCCGGCACGGCCGGGCCGACGTGGTCGTGCACAACGCCGGCATCACCCGCGACAAGACCCTCGGCCGGATGGACGCCGACCGGTGGGACTCGGTGCTCGACGTCAACCTCTCCAGCCAGGAGCGGATCAACGACGTGCTGCTGGCGCGGGAGCTGATCCCGGCCGGCGGCCGGATCGTCTCGGTCTCCTCGATCGCCGGCATCGCCGGCAACCGGGGCCAGACCAACTACGCCACCAGCAAGGCGGGCGTGATCGGGCTGGTCGAGTCGCTCGCCCCGGCGCTGCGCGAACGGCAGATCAGCGTCAACGCGGTCGCCCCCGGGTTCATCGAGACCCGGCTGACCGCGCGCATCCCGCTGGTGCTGCGCGAGGCGGGCCGACGGATGAACAGCATGTCCCAGGGCGGGCTGCCGGTGGACGTCGCCGAGACCATCGGCTGGCTGGCGTGGCCGGCCGCCGGCGCGGTCAGCGGCAACGTCGTCCGGGTCTGCGGCCAGAGCCTGCTGGGGGCGTGATGGCGAGGAGGGAACGACCGGCGGAGGGCCCGGACGACCTGTCGGTGCACGAGCTGATCGACGGCCCCACCGAGATCCTGTCGCAGGAGACCCTGGACGCGATCCGCGAGCCGGAACCGTCCGGCCACGACCTGAGCCTCGAGCAGACGCACGACCTCTCCGCCGCCTCGGTCGAGGCGACGCAGGACCTCTCCGGCCGGACGGCGCGGGACCCGGCCGGGCGCGCCGGGACGGGCGCCCGGGAGCGCGTCGAGCTGCCCCGGATGCCGGCGGCCGGGGCGCTCTACCGGCGGGCGCTGCTCGGCGCGCTGCCCGGCCTCGGCGGCGGGCGGCGCTCGGCGGGCATCCCGGCGGTCGAGCTGGCCGTCGGCGGGATCACCGTCGACCGGACGCACCTGGCCGACTACGACCGGGTCTGCGGGTTCCGGCTCACCGACCGGCTGCCCGCCACGTTTCCGCACGTCATGGGCTTCCCGCTGGCCCTGCGTCTGATGACCGCGCCGGAGTTCCCCATCCCGCTGACCGGCGTGGTGCACGTCGGCAACCGGATCTCCATGCACCGCCCGGTCACCGCCGACGAGACCCTCGACTTCCGCACGTACGCGGAGAACCCGCGCCCGCACGAGCGGGGGCGGCAGGTCGACGTGGTGCTGGTCGGCTCGGTCGACGGGGAGGAGGTCTGGCGCGGCGTCTCGACGTACCTCGGCAGGGAGGGCGGGCGGGGCGGCGGCTGGCGGCGGGACCGGGCCGAGCGGCCCACGGCGCCGGCCGGTTCGGCCCACTGGCGGGTCGAGCCCCGCGTCGGTACGGACTACGCGCGGGTCTCCGGCGACCACAACCCGATCCACACCTCCCGTCTCGGCGCCCGGCTGTTCGGCTTCCCCCGGCCGATCGCGCACGGGATGTGGAGCAAGGCCCGCTGCCTGGCCGCGCTGGAGAACCGGCTGCCGGACGCCTACACGGTCGAGGTGGCCTTCAAGCTGCCGGTGCCGCTGCCGGGCACGGTGAGCTTCGGCCTCCTGCCGGACGGCGGGTTCGCCCTGCACGACCTGCGCGGCCGACCGCACCTGGTGGGCCTCGTGCGCTGAGGCGCCCCTGCCGCAGCGGGGTACGCCCCTGCCGAATCCGCGTCCCGGGCTTGGCAGGGGCGCTTCCGTGCGCTAGGTTCTTCTCAGATAGAGATGTTCTCAGAATGAGAGAGACATGGTTGACGAGCAGGAGTTCCTGGCCGCGTACGACCCCGGGGCCTACCCGTCGGTCGCCGTGACCGTCGACGTGGTGGCGCTGACCATCCGCGACGGCGCGCTGCACCTGCTGCTGATCCGGCGCGGGCAGCCGCCCTTCGAGGGGCACTGGGCGCTGCCCGGCGGTTTCGTCCGCCCCGACGAGGACCTGACCGCCGGCGCCCGGCGGGAGCTGGCCGAGGAGACCGGGCTCGGCGGCGAGGGGCTGCGCCGCGTACACCTGGAGCAGTTGGGCAGCTACGGCGCCCCCGACCGCGACCCGCGGATGCGCGTCGTCTCGATCGCCCACCTCGCGTTCGCCCCCGACCTGCCGGACCCGGCCGCCGGCACCGACGCCGACGAGGCGATCTGGCTGCCGGTGACGGCGCTGACCAGCCGGCAGCTCGCCTTCGACCACGGTCGGATCATCGACGACGCGCTGGAGCGGGCCCGGTCCAAGCTGGAATACACCCCGCTCGCCACGCGCTTCCTCGCCGGCGAGTTCACGATCAGCGAGCTGCGCGCCGTCTACGAGACGGTCTGGGGTCACCCGCTGCACGCCGGCAACTTCCACCGCAAGGTGCTCTCCGTGCCGGGCTTCGTGGAGAGCACGGGCACCAGCACCGAGCGCGGCGGCGCCCGGGGCGGCCCCCGCGCCCGGCTCTACCGGGCCGGCGACGCCCGGCTGCTGCACCCGGCGCTGCTGCGCCCCGCCGCGGAGGAGACGCTCCGATGAGGACCGCGGACGCCATCCGCCTGGTCGCGGCGGCCCGCACCGACGCCGAGCTGTTCGGCACGGACCAGCCGGCCCGGCGCTACCGGGAGCTGGTCGCGGCCCTGCACCCCGACCGCCTGCCGGCCGACCCGGCGGTACGCGCCGAGGCCACCGACGCGTTCGTCCAGGTCACCACCCGCTGGCGGGCCCGGCAGGTCACCGTCCTCGGCGACTACCGCCTCGGCGCGCCGGCCTACTCGGGCGACCTGGCCGACCTCTACGACGTCGGGTCCGACCGGCTGCTCAAGCTGCCCCGGCGGCCCACCGACAACGACCTGATGGCCCGCGAGGCGCACGCCCTGCGCACCATCGCCGAGCGCGGCGACCCGCGCTACCTGCCGTACGTGCCCCGGCTGGTCGAGGACTTCCGGCACCGGGACGGCGCGACCGGCGCCGAACGGCGGATCAACGTGCTCGCCACCGCGCCCGGCCTGCACGACCTCGACGAGGTCCGGCGCGCGTACCCGGACGGGCTGGACGCCCGCGACGTGGCCTGGATGTGGCGCCGGCTGCTGGTGGCGCTCGGCCTGGCCCACCGGGCCGGCGTGGTGCACGGCGCGGTCCTGCCGCCGCACGTGCTGATCGAGCCGGACGGACACGGCGTGGTGCTGGTCGACTGGTGCTTCTCCGCCACCGTCGGGAGCACGATCCCCGCGCTGGTGCCCGGCTACGACGCGAAGTGGTACCCGGAGGAGATCCCCCGGAGGCGGCCCTGCGGGCCGGGCACCGACATCGCGATGGCCAGCGGATGCATGAGCTGGCTGATGGGGCCGCGCGCGCCCCGCGAGCTGGACGACTTCGCGCGGGGCTGCCGCCAGCGGTCCCTGGACGCCCGGCCCGACGACGCCTGGCTCCTGCTGCGCGAACTGGACGAGGTGCTGGACCGGCTCTACGGGCCACGCACCTTCCGACCCTTCACCCTCACCCCTTAAGGAGCTGTCATGGGCAGTGGAATGTGGTCCACCGACGTGTACGACGCCGCCGACCGCTACCGCCGGACCACCGGCAAGAGCGCGTTCTCCTACAGCGACAGCGGGGCGCGGACCGTGCACCCCGCCCTCGACCCCCGCGACGCGATGCGCGAGAGCCGCGACTCCGACGAGCACCCCCGCTCGACGCCCATCGCGGTGCTCTTCGACGTCACCGGCTCGATGCGCAACGTGCCGCGCGTCCTGCAGACCAAGCTGCCGCAGCTGCTCGGGCTGCTGCAACGGCAGGGCTACGCCAGCGACCCGCAGATCATGTTCGGCGCGATCGGCGACGCCACCTGCGACCGGGTGCCGTTGCAGGTCGGCCAGTTCGAGTCGGACAACCGGATGGACGACGACCTCGGCCGGATCGTGCTGGAGGGCGGCGGCGGCGGGCAGATGACCGAGTCCTACGAGCTGGCCATGTACTTCATGGCCCGACACACCGCGACCGACTCCTGGGAGAAGCGCGGCCGGCGCGGCTACCTGTTCATCATCGGCGACGAGCTGGCGTACCCGCAGGTGAAGTCCCGGGAGGTGAGGCGCGTCATCGGCGACGACCTGCGCGAGGACGTGCCGCTGCGGCAGATCGTCGACGAGCTGACCCGCCGCTGGGACACCTACTACCTGCTCCCCGCCGGCAGCCACAACTCCGGCAACGCCAAGGTGCTCGACTTCTGGCGGGACCTGCTCGGGCAGAACGCCGTCGTGCTGGACGACCTCGACGCGGTCTGCGAGACGATCGCGCTCACCATCGGGCTCGGCGAGCAGGCCATCGACCTGGACGAGGGCCTGCGCGACCTCGACCGGGCCGGCTCGGGCGCCACCGGCACCGTCTCCAAGGCGCTGGCCCGCCTGCGCGGTGGGCGGCGCGCCGAGGTGTCGACGCTGCCCGCGTTCCGCGACACCGGCGGCGAGGTGACCCGGCTGTGAGCCACGTGGCAGTGGTCGACCTCGGTTACGGCGACGCCGGCAAGGGCACGGTCGTGGACTGGCTCTGCGCCACCCGGCCCGTGCACACGGTGGTCCGCTTCAACGGGGGCGCGCAGGCGGCGCACAACGTCGTGCTGCGCGACGGGCGGCACCACACGTTCGCCCAGTTCGGCGCCGGCACGTTCCACCCCGGCGTCCGTACGCACCTGTCGCGGCACGTGGTGGTGGACCCGCTGGCGCTGGCCGCCGAGGCCGACCACCTCGCCTCGGTCGGGGTGCCGGACGCGCTCGACCGGTTGACCGTCGACGGGGAGGCGCTGCTGGCCACCCCGTACCACCGGGCCGCGAACCGGGCCCGGGAGATCGCCCGGGGAGCCGACCGGCACGGCTCCTGCGGGCTCGGGGTGGGCGAGGCCGTCGCGTACGGTCTCGCCCACCCCGACGAGGCGCCCAGGGTGGCCGACTGTCGCACCCCGGCGCTGCTGCGCCGCCGGCTGACCGCCCTGCGGGACCGGCTGACCGCCGAACTCGGCCCGCTGGACGCGCCGCCCGTCGCCGACTGCCTGCCCGCGTTCACCGGGTTCGCCGGGCGGGTCGCGATCGTCGCCCGGAGCTGGCTGGCCGGGGCGCTGCGCGCGGGGACGTGCGTCTTCGAGGGCGCGCAGGGGGTGCTGCTCGACGAGTGGCACGGCTTCCACCCGTACACCACGTGGAGCACCACCACCTTCGCCAACGCCGACAGCCTGCTCGCCGAGGCGGGCCTGCCCGGCGGCGCCACCCGGATCGGGGTGCTCCGGGTGGTCACCACCCGGCACGGGCCCGGCCCACTGGTGACCGAGGACCGGGCCCTGCCGCTGGCCGACCCGCACAACCCGACCAACCCGTGGCAGGGGCGGTTCCGGTTCGGCCACTTCGACGCGGTCGCCCACCGGTACGCCCTCGCCGCGGCCGGCGGGGTCGACGGCCTGGCGCTGACCCACGTCGACCTCGCCGGCCCCGCGCTGCGGATCTGCCGCCGCTACGACACCACCGACCGGCTCACCCCGGGCCCGCCGGGCGACCTGGACCGGCAGGCCGCGCTCACCGACCGCCTGCTGCGCTCCCGCCCGGTGTACGACGCCCCGCCCTCGGACTGGGCCGAGGCGGTGCACGCGGAGCTGGACGTGCCGGTGGTGCTGACCTCGCACGGCCCCACCGCCGGCGACAAGACCCCGCACGGCCCGCTGCTCGCCCCGCCGGCCCCCGCCTCCCGGGCGTCGGCGGTTCCGGCCGGGCCGGCCACCCGGACGTCGGCGTCCGCCGCGCCGGTTCCGGCCGGGCCGGCTGCCCCGGCGTCGGCGTGACGGCGGGTCGTCCCGGGGGCTCCCCGGCCATGGACGGGTGATCCGGCGACTCGGCCACCGGGCGGGTCGCGCCCGGCGAGCATGGGAGGCATGGAGTCCGTGCTCGACCTGCTCCGGCAGCTGGTCACCTCGCCGTGGGTGTACCTGCTGATCTTCGGGCTCACCGCGGTCGACGCGTTCTTCCCCGCCGTACCCGGCGAGGCGGCCGTGATCACCGCCGCCGTGCTCGCCACCGGCGGCAACCCCAACCTGGTGGCGGTGATCGTCGCCGCCGCGCTGGGCGCCTGCGCCGGCGACCACGTCTCGTACGCCATCGGGCGCGGCGGCGGCGCGAACCGGCTCGCCCGTTTCCCCGCGGACAGCCGGCGCCGGGCCAGCTCCGAGTGGGCCCGTCGGGCGGTGCACCGACGCGGCGGTCTGATCCTGACCACCGCCCGGTACGTCCCCGGTGGCCGCACGGCGGTCACCCTCACCATGGGCGCGGTCCGCTACCCGCTCCGGTCGTTCCTGCTCTTCGACGCCGTCGCGGCGGTGAGCTGGGCGCTCTACTGCGCCCTGCTCGGCTACTTCGGCGGGCTGGCCTTCGAACGCGACCCGATCAAGGGCATCCTCGCCGGCGTGGGCCTCTCGCTGGCGATCACGCTTCTGCTGGAGTCGCTCCGCTGGCTGCGCCACCGCAGGCGCCGCGCCACACCCGGCGGCTGAGCCGGGCGACGGGCGCACGGCCCGCGGGGGCAGGCAGCGGCACGACGTCGACGGCCCGCGCCGGCGACGACAGCGGGGCCGGGCGCCGTCGGCGGGTCAGGAGGGGGTGACCCGTGGGTGCCAGGTGACGCCGGCCAGCAGCTGCCCGGCCCCCAGCCAGGCCACGTTCATCATCCGGGTGGCGGTCTTCTCCGGGTCCGCCTCCGGGTGGTCCGCGAGCCAGTCCGCCAGCGACTCGGTCGCCCCCACGAGGGCGTACGCGACGACCTCCAGGTCGGTCTCGCCCGCCTCCCGGCCCTGGGCGCGCAGGGCGTGGTCGAGCATCCCGGCGACCACCTCGACCAGCCGGGCCCGCATGCCGGCCAGCTCGCCGGCGAAGGGCTGCTCGCCCCGGGCCTGCCGGTAGAGCACCGCCCAGCCGTCCCGGTGCGCCCCGACGAAGCCGAAGAACGCGCGCAGCCCCCGCCAGAGCCGCTCGTCGGCCGGCAGGTCGGGGGCCGCCGCCCCGGCGATGGCCTGCATCATCCGGGTGCCCTCCCGGTGCAGGCAGGCGACGAAGAGTTCTTCCTTCGTGCCGAGGTAGGCGTAGACCATGGGCTTGGAGATGCCGGCGTCCACGGCGATCTCGTCCATGCTGGCGGCGTGGAACCCCCTGCGGGAGAACACTTTCACGGCCGCGTCGAGCATCTGCTGCTCGCGTACGGCGCGGGGGAGGCGCTTGAAGGTGGGTGGGGTGGACACCTTGCGAGCATACCTACTCGCCCGTAAGGTTACGCACGAGTAGCCAATACCCGGAAGGTGCAGCCCCATGACTGACTTCGACCCGGCCAACTTCGCGAACGTCGGCCCCAAGGAGTTCGCCCAGCTGGTCAAGTCCACCCCGGACGACAAGATCGCCGAGGTGATGTCCGGCGACCTGCGCGGCAAGATCCTCGGCGAGGTCTTCGGCCGGATGCCGCAGCTCTTCCGCGCCGACCGGGCCGGCTCGACCAACGCGGTCATCCACTGGAACATCACCGGCCGTCCCGACGGTGGCACCGACACCTACGAGGTGGCCATCGCCGACGGCACGTGCACCGTCAACGAGACCCCGCAGCACGACCCGAAGCTCAGCCTCACGATGGGCCCGGTCGAGTTCCTGAAGATCGTCTCCGGTGGCGCGAACCCCGTCATGATGTTCATGACCGGCAAGCTCAAGGCCAAGGGCGACCTGGGTCTGGCCGCCAACATCGCCAACCTGTTCGACATCCCCAAGGCCTGACATGGCCGAGTTCTCGCTCGACCTGAACGAGGAACAGCGGGATCTGCGCGACTGGGTGCACGGCTTCGCCGCCGAGGTCGTGCGCCCGGCCGCCGCCGAGTGGGACGCCCGGGAGGAGACTCCCTGGCCGATCATCCAGGAGGCGGCGAAGGTCGGCCTGTACGGCTTCGAGTTCCTCGCCACCTGCTGGGCCGACCCCACCGGCCTCTCCCTCCCGATCGCCAGCGAGGAACTCTTCTGGGGTGACGCCGGCATCGGGCTGGGCATCTTCGGCACCTCCCTCGCGGTGGCCGCGATCTACGGCGCCGGCACCCCCGACCAGCTGGTCGAATGGGTGCCGCAGTGCTTCGGCACCGTCGACGAACCGGCCGTCGCCGCGTTCTGCACCACCGAGCCCGAGGCCGGCTCCGACGTCGGCGCGATGCGCACCCGGGCCGTCTACGACGAGGGCACCGACGAGTGGGTGCTGAGCGGCCAGAAGGCGTACGCCACGAACGGCGGGATCGCCGGGGTGCACGTGGTCACCGCCTCGGTCGACCCGTCGCTCGGCTCCCGCGGGCAGGCGGCGTTCGTCGTACCGCCGGGCACCGCCGGCCTGACCGCGACCCGCAAGCTGCGCAAGCTGGGCCTGCGCGCGTCGCACACCGCCGACGTCTTCCTCGACGACGTACGCGTGCCGGGGCGCTGCCTGCTCGGCGGCCGGGACGCCCTGCTCGAACGGCTCGACCGGGCCCGCTCCGGCAAGCGCGCCTCGGGTCAGGCCGCGATGCGCACCTTCGAGCTCTCCCGGCCCACCGTCGGCGCGCAGGCGCTGGGCGTGGCCCGGGCCGCCTACGAGTACGCCCTGGACTACGCCAAGGAGCGGGTCCAGTTCGGGCGCCCGATCATCGAGAACCAGGCGGTCGCGTTCGCGCTGGCCGACATGAAGATGGAGATCGACGCCGCCCGGCTGCTGGTCTGGCGGGCGTCCTGGATGGGCCGCAACAACCGGCCTTTCACGGCCGGCGAGGGCTCGATGTCCAAGCTGAAGGCCGGCGAGGTGGCCGTCTCCGTCACCGGGCAGGCCGTGCAACTGCTCGGCGGGGCCGGTTTCCTGCGCGACCACCCGGTCGAGCGCTGGTACCGGGACGCCAAGATCTACACCATCTTCGAGGGCACCTCCGAGATCCAGCGGCTGGTCATCTCCCGGGCCATCTCCGGCGTCCAGATCCGCTGACCGGCCGCCGGTGCGGCCGCCGCACAGGCCCTGCCCGGCAGCACGTCCGCCGCGCCCGTACCCCTGGGGCGCCCGATCTCCAGATCGTCCGCGAGGGGCCCCCGGCCCCGGAGGCCCCTCGCGCACCGCACGAGGAGGCCGCGTCATGGACCTGCCGTTCGTCGTCGCCACCCTGACCCGACGAGGGCTGCTCACCCCCGGCCACCCGATCCGCGTCGCCGCCCAACTCCAGGCGCTGCGCAGGTGGGGCTGGAACATCGCCGGCGAGCTGCGCCAGGCCGCCGCCCGCGACCCGGACCGGGCGGCCGTCGTCGACGAGCAGGGCGCCGCGCTGACGTACGCCGAACTGCTCGACCGGGCCGAGCGGCTGGCCCGGGGGATGCGGACGGCGCTCGGGGTGCGGGCCGGGGAGCGGGTCGGCGTGCTCTGCCGCAACCACCACGGCCTGGTCGAGACGATCGTGGCCGCCACCCTGCTCGGCGCGGACGCGGTGCTGGTCAACACCGGGCTCTCCGCCGCGCAGCTCGCCACCGTGACGGAGGAGCAGCGGCTGCGGGCGCTGGTGCACGACGCCGAGTTCGCCGACCGGGTCGCCAGCCTCCCCGCCGAGGTGCAGCGGCTCGACGAGCGCGCCCGGGAGGAACTCGTCGTCGGCGCGCTCCCCGGCGCGCTGCGCCCTCCGGAGCGCGACGGCCGGATCATCGTGCTCACCTCCGGCACCACCGGCGCTCCCAAGGGGGCCCGGCGCCCCACGCCGAACGGGTTCGGCCCGCTGGTCTCCATCATCGACCGCATCCCGCTGCACGCCCGGGACACCGTCATGATCGCCGCGCCGCTCTTCCACACGTGGGGGTACGCCGCCCTCCAGGTCTGCTTCGCCCTGCGGGCCACGGTCGTGCTGCACCGCCGCTTCGACCCGGCCGCCACGCTGGCCGCCCTGGTGGCGCAGCGCTGCGACGCCCTCTTCGCCGTACCGGTGATGCTGCAACGGCTGCTGGAGGTGCCGCCGCCGGACCCCCGTCCCCCGCTGAAGGTGGTCGCGGCCAGCGGCTCCGCGCTGCCGGGCGGCCTCGCCCTGAGGTTCATGGACGTCTACGGCGACGTGCTGCACAACCTCTACGGCTCCACCGAGGTCTCCTGGGCGTCCATCGCCGGCCCCGCCGAGCTGCGCGCGGCGCCCACCACCGCCGGCCGCCCGCCGCACGGCACCCGGCTGGAGATCCTCGACGCGGCCGGCGAGCCGGTGCCGGCCGGGCGGGTCGGCCGGATCTTCGTCGGCAACGAGATGCTCTTCGAGGGCTACACCTCCGGGGCCACCCGGGAACACCGCGGCGGCCTGCTCGACACGGGCGACCTGGGGCGGCTCGACGCCGACGGGCTGCTCTTCGTCGACGGCCGGGCCGACGACATGATCGTCTCGGGCGGGGAGAACGTCTTCCCGTCCGAGGTGGAGGACCTGCTCGCCCGGCTGCCGCAGGTACGCGAGGCCGCCGTGCTCGGCGTACCGGACCCGCAGTACGGTCAGCGGCTCGCCGCGTTCCTCGCCCTGCACCCCGGCGAGACGCTCGACCCGGAGGCGGTCCGCGAGTACGTCCGGCACCAGCTGGCCCGGTTCTCCGTACCCCGGGACGTGGTCTTCGTGGAGTACCTGCCCCGCAACGCCACCGGCAAGGTGCTGACCCGCGAGCTGCGCCGCCACCACGGCTGACCCGTTCCCCGGCCGTTACTGCCCGGATGCCCCGCCGCCCCTAGGCTGGCGGCACAATGATCGGCTCCGGACCCCGCCGCCGTGCCCGTCACCGCCACCATGCCCGCCACCGCCAGCCAGGACCACGGATGGCACCGCTGCTGCTGGTCGAGGCGGCGACGCTGCTCTCCAACACCGGCAACGGGGTGGCGAACGTGGCCCTGCCCTGGCTGGTGCTGGAACGCACCGGCAGCGCCACCGCGGCCGGCGTGGTCGCGGCGGCCACCGCCCTGCCGCTGCTGCTGTCCGGCCTCTTCTCCGGCACCGTCGTGGACCTGCTCGGCCGGCGGCGCACGGCGCTGGTCTCCGACACGCTCTCCGCCGTCTCGGTGGCCGCGATCCCGGTGGTCGACGCGCTGCTCGGGCTGAACCTCGGCTGGATCGTGGCGCTGGCCGTGCTCGGCGCGGTGTTCGACCCGGCCGGCCTGACCGCCCGGGAGACGCTGCTGCCGGCCGCCGCGCAGGCCGCCGGCTGGCGGCTCGAACGCGCCAACGGGGTGCACGAGGCGGTCTGGGGGCTCGCCTTCCTGATCGGGCCCGGCGTCGGCGGCGTGCTCATCGCCGCGATCGGCCCCGGCTCGACGCTCTGGGTCACCGCCGCCGGATTCGCCCTGGCCGTCGCGATGATCGCCGCCGTCCGGCTGCCCGGGGCCGGCCGCCCCGAACACCCCCCGTCCGGGCTGTGGCGCGGCACCGTCGAGGGGCTGCGGTTCGTCTGGCGGGACCGGCTGCTGCGCACCATCGCGCTGCTCTCGATGGTGCTGGCCGCGCTCTACCTGCCGGTCGAGGGCGTGCTGCTGCCGGCGTGGTTCGTGGCCCAGGGGGAACCAGCCCGGCTCGGCGCGCTGCTCATGTCGATGAGCGCCGGCGGGGTCATCGGGGCGCTCGCCTCCGGCGCGGCGGGCCGGCTGATCCGCCGCCGCACCCTGATGGTGATCGCCCTCGTCGTCATCGGGGTGGCCCTCGTCGGGCTGGCCACCCTGCCGCCGTACCCGGCCATGATCGGCTTCGCCGTCGCGATCGGGCTCGCGTACGGGCCGGTCAACCCGCTGTCCAACTACGCCATGCAGACCCGCACGCCGGAGTGGTTGCGCGGGCGCGTGGTCGGGGTGATGACCTCCTTCGCGTACGCGGCCGGCCCGGCCGGCTACCTGCTCGCCGGGCCGCTGGTGGAGTGGCTCGGGCTGCGCACCGCGTTCCTGGTGCTGGCCGGGGCACTGCTGGTGGCGGCCCTGACCGCCGCCCCGCTGCCGGCGCTGCGGGCGCTGGACGAGCCGCCCCGCTATCCGCCCGCCCCGCCCGGCGGCCCGGCGAAGCGGGTGGAGGAGCCCGTCCCGCTCAACGGGCAGTACGCCTCCGTGGCGCACCGGGACGCGCCCTGGGCGGAGGGTCCCGTTCCGCTCGACGAGCGGTGGGCTCCCGGGGCACACCGGGACCTGTCCGTTCGGGGATGAGTCCCCCGGTCAGGGATGGAGCGTCAGCCCGGGCGTGGTGGCGATGGCCGTCAACTGCGCCACGGTGAGCACCGGCGGCGGACCGAACCGGATCGTCGGCGTCGCACCGTTCTCCCCGCCCTCGATGTGGTGGTTGTCCGTCGTCACCGTCACGGTCGTGCCGTCCGCCCGCTGCACCTGCGCCCAGCGCTGTTCGTGGCCCTCGTCACCCGGGTCGGCCGAGCCGTAGGCGATGGTGCCGCCGTCGGGCAGGGGGCGGCTCGTGCAGGCACGGGTGTCGGGGGCGCCGGCGCATCCCCGGGGCCCGTCGGCGGCCGTCGGGATCAGCGACACCGTCAGGTTGTCGGCCTGTCCGCTCCGCGTCAGCCGGGCGTGGGCGTAGTAGTGCCAGTGGCTCTTCTCGTAGGTGAACTGCACCTGGTCGCAGCCCGGGATCGTGCCGTCGACCGACAGCCCCGCCGGCACGACGGCCGCCAGCGCCGGGCGCAGCACGAGGGTCAGCCGGGCGACGCCGTCGTCGGGGCGCTCGGTCGGCCGGTCGCGCACCGTCTCGTACGACTGCTGGGGCGCCGGCGGGCCGCTGGGCTCCGGTTCCACCACCGGGCAGAGCGACGGGTCGGCGGACGGCGAGCCGCCACTGGCCGGCAGGGTGAGCCCACCCGGTCCGGCGGCCGGGCCGACGAGCAGCGCCGGTGTCACCGCGACCGCGGCGACCACCGCGGCGACCCCGGTGCCCGCCACCGTCCACGCCCGATGGCGGCGGCGCTGCCGGTCGTCGGCGATCAGCCGGTCCACGTCGATCCGGGTGGGCGGCGGCGACGCCACCGCACTGCGCATCTGCTGGGCGAGTTCATCCATCGGTGCGTGCCTCCTCGGCTCGGGCCGGCACGCCCGCGAGGCGGCTCCGCAGCGCCTCGATCGCGCGCGCCGACTGGCTCTTGACGGTGCCGGTGGTGCAGCCGAGTTCCCGGGCGGTCTCCTCCACGGACAGGTCGCAGAAGTAGCGCAGCACCAGGACCGCGCGGCGACGCGGCGGCAGCTCGGCCAGCAGGGCGAGGATGGTCAGCCGGTCCGCGG
Source organism: Micromonospora sp. NPDC023633 (assembly GCF_040640035.1). Classification (NCBI taxonomy): domain Bacteria; kingdom Bacillati; phylum Actinomycetota; class Actinomycetes; order Micromonosporales; family Micromonosporaceae; genus Micromonospora; species Micromonospora sp. NPDC023633. Next base: position 41,483 of record NZ_JBFABB010000014.1, read on the forward strand.
CACCGTCGGTGGCGGACCGGACGGCGGCATCGGGGACCTCGGCCCAGGCGGCCTCGCGCCGCCACGGCCGGCGCCGCTCGTCGAGCCAGACCCGCAGCAGGGTACGCCGGACGTACGCGTCGGGGCTGGCCATCTGCGACACGCGCCGCCAGTGCCGCAGCAGCTTGACCAGCGCCGTCGACACCAGGTCGTCGGCCGTGTGCCAGTCGCCACAGAGCAGGTACGCCGTGCGGCGCAGCGGTTCCAGCCGCGCCCCGACGTACTCGCGGTAGCCCTCGATGTCGGCAGGCAATCCCGCCACCTCCTCGCCTCACCGCTCAAACGGAGGCGAGGCGGGCGGAGGTTGCCCGGTCAGCCCGGAATGCTGATCCGGCCCTCGACGGCGGCGGAGGCGATGTCGGTGCGGTGGTGCGCGCCGGCCAGCTCCACGCCGCCCACCAGCGCGTACGCGGCGTTCCGGGCGGCGGGCAGGTCGGCACCGGTGGCGGTGGCGCAGAGGACCCGGCCACCGGCGGAGCGCAGCGTCCCGTCGGCGTCCCGTCGGGTGCCGGAGTGGATGATGCCCGGCCCCTCGGCCCCGGTGATCACGTCGCCGGTGCGCGGGGCGGCCGGGTAGCCCTCGGCGGCGACCACCACCGTGACGGCGGCACCGTCGCGCCAGCGCAGCGGCGGGTGCCCGGCCAGCGTGCCGGTCGCGGCGGCGTGCAGCAGCCCGGCCAGCGGGGTCTCCAGCAGCGCCAGCACCACCTGCGTCTCCGGGTCGCCGAAGCGGGCGTTGAACTCGATCACACGGGGGCCGTCGGCGGTCATCGCCAGCCCGACGTAGAGCAGGCCCGCGAACGGGGTGCCCCGCCGGGCCAGCTCCGCCAGGGTCGGTTGGACGACGTCGCGCATGACCTCGTCGACCAGACCGGCCGGCGCCCAGGGCAGCGGCGCGTACGCCCCCATGCCGCCGGTGTTCGGGCCGGTGTCGCCGTCGCCGACCCGCTTGAAGTCCTGGGCCGGCAGCAGCGGCACCGCCGCCTCGCCGTCGGTGACCACGAAGAGGGAGACCTCCGGGCCGGCCAGGTACTCCTCGACGACGACCCGACCGCACTCCTCGGCGTGCCGCAGCGCGGCGGCGCGGTCGTCGGTCACCACGACACCCTTGCCGGCGGCGAGCCCGTCGTTCTTCACCACGTACGGCGCGCCGAACTCGTCCAGCGCCCTGCCGGTGCTCTCGGCGTCCGTGCAGGTGTACGCGCGCGCGGTCGGTACGCCGGCGGCGGTCATCACGTCCTTGGCGAACGCCTTCGAACCCTCCAGCCGGGCCGCCTGGGCGGACGGGCCGAACGCGGGGATCCCCTTGGCGCGTACGGCATCGGCGACCCCGGCCACCAGCGGCGCCTCCGGCCCGATCACCACCAGGTCGACCCCGGTCTCCACCGCCAACGCGGCGACGGCCGCCGGATCGCAGGGATCCACCGCCCGCAGCGAGGCGAGCGAAGCGATGCCGGGATTCCCGGGCGCCGCGATCAGCTGCTCGACGGACGGATCACCAGCGAGGCCCAGCGCGAGCGCATGCTCCCGCCCCCCACCACCAAGAAGAAGAACCCGCACGACCGCATCCTACTGACCCCCTCCCCAACCCCCGTTGATCATGAGGTTTGCGTCCCATCTCCGCACTGGGACGGGGCCAGAGCCTCTTGATCGAGCGGGTTAGTGAGGGTGGAGGGCTGCTCTGACCGTGTGGGGGATGTAGTCGGGGCGCAGTGTGTCGGCCCAGGTGAAACGGAGGATCCGCCAACCGGCGTTGACCAGCCGGTTCTGCCGCGACCGGTCCTCGAAGACCGCCCGGGGCGTGCCATGGGGCGCCTGCCCGTCCGCCTCGGCGATCACCCGCGCCGCTCGCCAGCCCAGGTCCCCGATGCCGAGCAGACAGCCGTCCCGGTCGCGCACCTCCAACTGGAGTGCGTCGGGCGGTACGCCACCGTCGACGCACCGCAGCCTGGTCCGGGTCTCCAGCGGGGACTGCGCCCGCCCGTCCGCCTCCGCTAGGTGACGCCGGGCTGCGACGGCTCCCCTACGGCCCACGAGAAGGGCAGGAATCTGGGACAGCTCGGGCCCGGTGACGACCTGCCGGTTCAGCGCGGAGTCGAGCACGCACACGGCCGAATACCGGTCCACCCGGAGGATGACATCGGCGATCGTCCGCAGCGGGGTGGTCACGGGCATCCCGGCGACCTCGCCGACGGCGTCCGGATCGATGGCGAGCTGGTGCACCACGACGTCAGGGTCGGTAAGCCGCTGCGGCCGTGGCCGATTCGCCGGCAACGAGACGTGGATGGCGGACGCCGGACGGAGTCCGCCGATCCGATGCAGCTCGGCTGCGGTGTCGAGAACGACGACCGAGCCCGTCCCCAGGCTGGTGGTCACCGCGCGGATGCGGGCTCTACGGAGCGCGGCAGGGCTCAACTCGGGGGCCGGCACGAAGCAACCCCTCGCCACCCGCATCCACCGGCCCGAGCGACACAGGTACCGGATCTGGCTCCGACTGAAGCCCGCGGACAAGGCCTGTGCCGCCGTCACCACTCCATCCTGACGACGGGCGATGCGGCAGAGGACATCGAAACTCACCCCACCACGATGCGCATCCACCCGCGCATCACACCGCCCCTGTGGACAACCCCACCCCTCCTGTGGACAACGCGAACTCCGCACGTTGATCAAGAAGTTTGCGTCCGAATCCAGGCCGGATCAGGACGCAAACTTCTTGATCGACGCGCAGGTCCCCGGAGGGGGTGGGGGGTGGGGGGGTGGGGTGGGGTTAGGGGAGGAGGGGGTGGCGGAGGACGTTTTCTTCGCGGCCCGGGCCCACGCCGACGACGCTGACGCGGGTGCCGCAGAGCTGCTCGATGCGGGCGATGTAGCGGCGCGCGTTCTCCGGGAGCTCGTCCTCGGTCCTCGCCTTGGTGATGTCCTCCCACCAGCCGTCGAGCTCCTCGTAGATCGGAGTCGCGTGGTGGAAGTCGGTCTGGGTCATCGGCATGTCGTCGAAGCGCTCGCCGTTGATCTCGTACCCGACGCAGATCGGCACCTTCGGCAGGCCGGTGAGCACGTCCAGCTTGGTGACCACCAGGTCGGTGACGCCGTTGAGGCGGCAGGCGTACCGGGCGACGACGGCGTCGAACCATCCGCAGCGGCGCTCCCGGCCGGTGGTGGTGCCGTACTCGTGGCCGATCTTGCGCAGGTGCTGGCCGTTGTCGTCGAAGAGCTCGGTCGGGAACGGCCCGCTGCCGACCCGCGTCGTGTACGCCTTGCTGACCGCGATCACCTTGCTGATCGCCGTCGGCGGGATGCCGGCGCCGACGCAGGCCCCGCCGGCCGTCGGGTTCGACGAGGTCACGAAGGGGTACGTGCCGTGGTCCATGTCGAGCATGGTGGCCTGGGCGCCCTCCAGCAGGACCGTCTCGCCGCGGTCCAGCGCGTCCCAGAGCATGACCCGGGTCTCGGCGATGTACGGCTTGAGCCGCTCCGCGTAGGCCAGGTACTCCTCGATCGTCGCGTCGACGTCGATCGCCTTACGGTTGTAGACCTTGAACAGGAGCTGGTTCTTCTCGCGCAGCGCCAGTTCGAGCTTCTTGCGCAGGATGCCCGGGTCGAGCAGGTCCTGCAGCCGGATGCCCATCCGGGCGACCTTGTCCCCGTACGCCGGGCCGATGCCCCGGCCGGTGGTGCCGATCCGGGAGCTACCGAGGTAGCGCTCGACGACCCGGTCGAGGGCCCGGTGGTGCGGCATGATCAGGTGCGCGTCGCCGGAGATCCGCAGCCGGCTGACGTCGACCCCGCGCTCGGCGAGCCCGTCGATCTCGGCCAGCAGCACCTTCGGGTCGACCACCACGCCGTTGCCGATGACGATCATCGCGCTCGGTGAGAGCGCACCCGACGGCATCAGGTGCAGCGCGTACTTCTGGCCGTCCGGGGTGATCACCGTGTGGCCGGCGTTGTTGCCGCCGGAGTAGCGCACGACGTAGTCGACCCGCTCACCCAGCAGGTCGGTAACCTTGCCCTTGCCCTCGTCGCCCCACTGGGCACCGAGGAGCACGATCGCTGGCATCTTCTCGCCTCCAGAAGGCTCGGGTGCCAGGTGGCGACCGGTCAGCGAGCCCGGGGTGTCAGGCTAACAAGTAGTGGCGGCGCGGCCGGCAGGGGTCGCGTCGGGAGGCAGGAGGCCTTTCCGTGTACGACGTGGTGCTGCTCACCCTCGGCTCGGAGCGCGACGCGCCCGGCGGGGCCTGCGGCAGCGGCGGCTGCTGCGGCGCGGCGCCTCAGGAGGAGGCCGGCCCGGCCGACGCCTGCGCGACCGACGGCACGACGGCCGACGCCTGCGCCCCCGCCGACGGCGCGACGGCCGACGGGCGCTGCGACACCCCCCGGGTGCCGGTGCTGGCCTGCGCGGACGCGCTCACCGCCCGGGGCGCCCGGGTCGAGACGGTCACCGCCCGCTCCGACGCCGAGATCGACGAGGTGCTGGCCCGGTTCGACGGCCCACCCCGCCCGGACGGCCTCACCTGGCCCGACCCGGACTCCAAGGCCCGGCTCGTGGTCGCCTCGGCCAGCGACGCCCAGCTGCGCGCCGTCGTGCGCCGGCTCGTCCGGCGGTACGCCCCGCCGCCCAGCCGCCGCCCCGACGACCTGCCCGGCAACCGGACGGTGCCGGACCTGCCGCCGATCGGCGTACTCCCGCTCGATCCGGCGCGGAGCACGACGCACCGTGACCTGGCGGCGCAGCTCGGGCTACCCCGCGACCCGGCTGCGGTGGCCGCCGCGGTGCTGGACGGCACGCCGCGCCGGCTCGACCTGCTGCGCAACGACGGTGGCTCGGTGACCCTGGACGGCGCGCTCGTCGGCGCGGCCGACGACAACGGGCGGCCGCTGCACTGGCGCGGTCGGGTGGAGGTGGACGACGCCGTGCTCTCGAACGGCGACGATCCGCTGCTGGCCTGCGCGATCGGCAACGCGGGCGGCTACGCCCGGCTCGACGACGTGGCCCTGCTCGGCAACCCCGACCCGACGGACGGGCTGGTCGAGGTGGCGGTGGCCGTTCCTGTGGTGACCCGCTCGGCGTTGGGTAGGAAGCGGGTGCGGCTGGAGGTACGCCGCGCCCGAGGGCGGGCCGTGGCCGTGCTGCCGCGCGAGGGGAAGGTCCCGTTCCTCGACGACGGGGCCGAGGGCGAGCTGAGCCGGAAGCGGTCCTGGTGGACCGAACCGGGTGCCTGGGCGGTCTGGGCGAGCTGACCTCGGCGTCCCCGGCGCGACCGACGCGGCCGGCCCGCGACGGCCGGCCAGGCGCGGCCACTGGGCCTATCCTCGGCAGGAGGAATGGGGAGGAACCGTGGTGGACGAGAACGTCGACCGGGTCCACGCGCCCGGCCAGCAGCCCACGCCGGAGCGGGACATCGAACCACTCTGGCCGCCGGATCAGATCGGCGGCACCGACACGCCGCCCTGGGCGTCGACCGCCTCGCCCTCGTCCTTCGTCCCGCCCCAGGGCCGGCCGGGGCACCCGCCCTCGCCGGCGGACTACCCGTCCCTGACCGGCGGGGTGCCACTCCCCGGCGCGGAAACGACCGCGCCGCAGGGCGCGAACACCGGCTGGTCGCCCCCGCCGGCCACGGCCTCGGGGCCCCCACCGGGTGCGGTCCCGGCATCCCCACCGGCCACGGTCTCCGGGCCCCCACCGGCTGCGGTCGCGGGGGCCGCACCGGCCGCGACCTCCGGCTGGGAGCCGGACGCCTCGGCCTGGGCGCCGCCGGCACCCGCCGCGCAGATCCCACCGGTCGCCCCGAACGCCCCCACGGACCCGACCGTCCCGCCGGGCCCCGGCCTGGGCGCGGCCGGTCCGCCTGCCCCCGGCCCTGCCGGCGACCGACCGGTGGTCGGGCTGGGCGGAGGCCTGCCGGCAGCCGCCGGGGGCGGCGTACCCGCTCCCCGACCTCCCCAGAGCGGCCCCGCCCGGGTCGACCTCGACATGCCCTTCAGCCTCGACCAGCCGGCAGCACCCGTCCCGGTCGCGTCCGCGCACTCCGTGGCCACCGCCCGGCGCACCGCAGGTCCGGGCGAGCCGACTGAGGGGGCCGTCGGACGGCGGGAGGATGCCTCGGGTACCGCCGTGGCCGGCGCCTTTCCCGGTGGCCGGCCGTCGCCCCACGACCCGGCGCCCGGCCCGGGCGGACCGGTCGGGACCGGTGGCCCTGCCCCGACCGGCGACACCTCGACGGCCGCCGGACCGACGACGGGCAGGCACGAAACCGGTGGCCCGACGAACGGCGGCCCGACGAACGGCGGGCACGAGGCCGGAGGCCCGGCGAACGGCGACCCGACGAACGGCGGGCACGAGGCCGGAGGCCCGACGAACGGCGACCCGACGGACGGCGGTACCGGCGGTTCCGCGCCCGGCAGTGCCGGCGGTACCGCGAACGGGGGTGCCGGCGGCGCGGTGACGAGCGGCGGTCCGGCCCACGGCGGCGGGGCGCGGATGCCGGCGGAGTCACCGTGGGCGCAGCCGCCGCAGCGACCCGCCACGGCGGCCGTCGAGCCGGGGCCGGGGGCGGGCGCGTCCGACCCGGCGCCCACGCACCAGGGCGCCGTCCCCCGACAGGCCCTCCACCATCAGCAACCGGCCCTGCGGGTCCCGGCAAACCACGGCCCGATCCCGCAGGGCCCGGCCGCCCAGGGCCCGACCCCGCAGGGGACGGCCGAGCAGAACCCGCCCCAGCAGGCACCGGCCCCGCCGGGGGCGCCCCAGGGCCCGATCCCGCAGGACCAGGCTGGGCAGGGCGCGCCGGTCGGGCCCGCGCCCGACCCGGCGGCGCCCCAGCAGGGCTTCACGGCCGACCCGGCGTCCCGGCAGAGCTTCGGGGCCGGTCCGGGGGCGGCCCAGCAGGACTTCGGGGGCGACCCGGCGGCGTCGCAGCAAGCCGCACCGCCCGGGCCCTACCCGCCGCAGCAGGCCGGCCCATACCCGCCGCAGCAGGGCGGTCCGCCCGGGCCCTACCCGCCGCAGCAGGCCGGCCCGTACCCGCCGCAGCAGGGTGCCACGCCGCCCGGCCCGTACCCGCCCGGCTGGTATCCGCCGCCCTGGCAGCAGGCCACGCCGGGGGCCGCCGCCCCGCAGCAGGCGTACCAACCGGCGGAGGGGGTCACCGCGGTGCCGCCGGCGCAGCCCGACCCGAACTGGCGCCCGGCGATCACCGACCCGCCGACGGCCGAGGACTTCGCCCGCCGCCGGCAGGTCCGGCCCGCCGACCCGGTGGCCACGATAGGCGTACGGGCGGTGGCCAACCGGATGGGGCTGCGGCTGCCGCCGGGGCGGCACGAGCAGGAGTTGCGGCGGGACATCGAGACGGTGCGCCGCAACTTCGGCGGGCTGCGCCAGGTGACCGTGGTGAACCCGAAGGGTGGCGCCGGCAAGACGGTGGCCATCCTGCTGCTGGCGATGACGTTCGGCCAGAAGCGCGGCGGCTACGTGCTGGCCTGGGACAACAACGAGACCCAGGGCACCCTCGGGATGCGCGCCCAGCAGGACTTCCACTCCCGTACGGTGCGGGACATGCTGCGCGACCTGGGCCAGTTCCAGGGCGCGCACGGACGGGTGGGCGACCTGTCGCAGTACGTCCGCTCGCAGGGCGAGGGGATGTTCGACGTCCTCGCCTCGGACGAGTCGGCCACCGGGGGCGAGATGCTCACCGCCGCCGCCTTCGCCGAGATCCGTGAGGTGGTCAGCCGGTTCTACAAGCTGATCTTCGTGGACACGGGCAACAACGTCCGGGCCCAGAACTGGCAGGCCGCGATGGACGCCACCGACCAGCTGGTGGTCACCATGTCGGCGCGGAACGACTCGGCGGAGACGGCCGCCCGGATGCTGGACCACCTGGAGCAGAGCGGCCGGCAGCGGCTGGTCCGGCAGGCCGTCACCGTGGTCTCCATGCCGCCGTCGCGCAAGGAGATCGACCTGCCGGCGATCCAGGAGCACTTCGCGGCCCGCACCCGGGCGGTGCTGCTCGCGCCGTACGAGCGCCTCATCGACACGGGCGAGCCGATCCGGTACGGAGGGCTCTCCGCGGCCACCCGGGACGCGTGGCTGAAGATCGCCGCCTCCGTCGCGGAGGGGCTGTAGGGCGTCGCCGGGTGACGCCGCCCGGCGGGCCGGACCGCGGAGGGCTGGGACGAGCCGACGGCCGGACGGGTGCCCGGCCGGCCGTCGGCTCGGCCGTCAGTTGCTGGCCAGCGCGTCCGCGGCGGCCGGGTCGCAGTCGCGGAGGAACTGGGCGCAGCGGGCCGCCTCGTCCGCCTCGCCGATCTCGTCGGCGGCCCGGGACAGCACGTAGAGGCAGCGCAGGAAGCCCTGGTTCGGCTCGTGCGACCACGGCACCGGACCGAATCCCTTCCAGCCGCTGCGGCGCAGCTGGTCCAGGCCCCGGTGGTAGCCGGTGCGCGCGTAGGCGTACGCCGGAATGACCTGGCCGGCGGCGAGAGCCCGCGCGGCCAGCGCACCCCAGCCGGCGCTGTAGGTCGGGAAGCGCGCCGCCACCTCGGCGTACGCCTCGTCGCTGCCGGCCTGCTCGGCGGCGGCCAGGGCGGCGTCGGCCTCGTCGTGCGCGGGGAGGAGGGTGGCCGGTGGTTCCGGCAACAGGTTCTGCATCGCCCCATTCAACCCGCTTCGCACCGGGGCGCGCGAGGGGGTTGGGCGAGCCGACTGGCTGAACGGATGAGGAGTTGGTCACGCCTGCGGCCCATGCCCCCGGCCGATACTTTCGACTACAACTATTGGTCGGGAGCCTCCCCAGGACCCGGTACCGCGGAAGCCCGGTGGCCACGGCCGCCGGGCTTCCGTCGTTCCCGCGCAGGCCGGCGGCGACGCGCGGATCGGCGTCCGGCGTCGGTCGGCGACTCGGGCCCGGTCGGCGGCAGGGTCGCCGGGGCGCGGAGGGGCTCCGCAGGTTTGGCCGGTTGACCCTGCGGGGCAGGATGGCCAGGGTGCCGACCCCACCTCCCGCGGACGTCATCGAGCCGCACATCTGCACCGACGAGATCGAGACCCGCGCCGAGTTCGACCGGCGGCTGACCACCGGCAGCCTGGTCGGGCTGACCGTGCAGGGACTGCGGCTCGACCTCGACCCCGTCCCCGACCTCACCGCCGTCGAGGTGACCGGCACCCTCTTCGTGGGGTGCCGCTTCGCCTCCCGCGAGGTCGGCGCCGACCTGGTCCGGCGCGGCGCGAACGTGGTGCCGCCGTTCTCCGGGCTGCCCTATCCGACCCAGCCGTCCCACCTCTACACCCCGGAGGAGCTGGCCGCCGGCTTCGCCGAAAGCGGGTTCGCCGGGATGTACGACACCCGGGTCTACGAGCACTTCCGGGCGCACGGTGGGGCGCTGCCGGACGTCCGGGAGGCGCTCGGTCAGCGGCTGCACGACCACGGCGTGGACAACGCGCTGGCCGACGCCACCCGCGCCTGGCTGTCCACCCACGGGCCGCAGTCGGTGGTCGGCATCATGGGCGGGCACGCGGTGCCGCGCGGCAGCGCGCCGTACCGGATGGCGGCGGTGCTGGGCTGGGAGCTGGCCCGGGCCGACCGGCTGGTGGTGACCGGCGGCGGCCCCGGGGTGATGGAGGCCGCCAACCTCGGCGCCTACCTCGCGCTGCGGCCGGTCGAGGACCTGGACGCCGCGATCGAGCTGCTCGCCGGGGCGCCGGACTTCACCGACCACGACCGCTACACGGCGGCGGCGCTGCGGGTCCGGGAGGTCTACGGCCAGCCGGTGGTGCCGCCCCGCCCCCGGGCCGCCGATCCCGGCAGCGTGTCCCGCGCCGACTCGGCCGCGCTGGCCGGCGGCGACGTGGGCTGGGCCCGCGCCGGCGGGCTGGCCATCCCGACCTGGCTGTACGGGCACGAGCCGGCGAACCTCTTCGCCGGCCGGATCGCCAAGTACTTCTCCAACGCCATCCGGGAGGACACCATCCTGCGGCTGGCCCGCGGCGGGATCGTCTTCGCCCCCGGGCGGGCGGGCACGGTGCAGGAGGTGTTCCAGGCCGCCACCAAGACCTACTACGGCACCGACGGGGCCAGTGGCGCGTACGTCTTCCTGGACCGCGCGTACTGGACCGACGAGCTTCCGGTGGAGTCGCTGCTGCGGCCGCTGCTGGGCGCCTCGCCGTTCGGCGACCTGTCGGCCACCGTGCACCTCACCGACGACGTCCACGAGGCCGTCCGGGTGCTCACCGCGACGCCCTGACGGCTCCGGACACGCCGACGGCCGGCCCCCCGGGCGGGGAGCCGGCCGTCGGCGGTACGCGTCAGCGCGTCACTTGGCCAGCGTGGTGCCGGTCGAGCGCAGGTGCTCGCAGGCCTCCGCGACGCGGGCGGCCATGCCGGCCTCGGCGGCCTTGCCCCAGACCCGCGGGTCGTAGAGCTTCTTGCTGCCGACCTCGCCGTCCACCTTGAGCACGCCGTCGTAGTTGCGGAACATGTGGTCCGCCACCGGCCGGGTGAAGGTGTACTGGGTGTCGGTGTCGATGTTCATCTTCACCACGCCGTAGTCCAGCGCCTCGCGGATCTCCGACAGCAGCGAGCCGGAACCGCCGTGGAAGACCAGGCTGAGCGGCTTCTCCTTGCCGTACTTGGCGCCGACCGCCTCCTGGATCTGGTTCAGGATCTCCGGGCGGAGCTTGACGTTGCCCGGCTTGTAGACGCCGTGCACGTTGCCGAAGGTCAGCGCCGCCATGTAGCGGCCCTTCTCGCCCAGGCCGAGCGCCTCGACCATGGCCAGGCCGTCCTCGACGGTGGTGTAGAGCTTGTCGTTGATGGCGTTCTCGACGCCGTCCTCCTCGCCACCGACCACGCCGACCTCGATCTCGAGGACGATCTTGGCCTCGGCGGCCCGGTCGAGCAGCTCGGCCGCGATCTCCAGGTTCTCCGCCACCGGCACGGCCGAGCCGTCCCACATGTGCGACTGGAACAGCGGCTCCTGGCCGGCGGCCACCCGCTCCTTGGAGATCCGCATGAGCGGCCGGACGAACTTGTCCAGCTTCTCCTGCGGGCAGTGGTCGGTGTGCAGGGCGATGTTGACCGGGTACTTCTTGGCCACCTCGTGCGCGTACGCGGCGAACGCCACCGCGCCGGTGACCATGTCCTTCACGGAGGAGCCGGAGAGGTATTCCGCACCACCGGTCGAGACCTGGATGATGCCGTCGCTCTCCGCGTCGGCGAAGCCCTTGAGCGCCGCGTTCAGGGTCTGCGAGGACGTCACGTTGATCGCGGGGTACGCGTACCGGCCGGCCTTGGCGCGGTCCAGCATCTCCGCGTAGGTCTCGGGGGAAGCGATGGGCATGTCGAACGCTCCTTACTTACCGCTCTCGGCCGTCACCGGCCGCTGTTGTCCCTGGGTGCGCCGGACCGCGCTGTCCACCGTCGGCAGTATCCCGTAGAAGACCGGGGCCGGCACAACCGACCCGGGTACGCGCCCGGTCCCTGGCCACCACCTCACCGCCCTTCCCACCTGTCGGGCACGACGACGCTGATCAGCCAGGTCGCCACGGCCATCACGATGGCGCCCCAGAACGCGGCCCAGAAACCGTCCACCTGGAACGGCAGGTCCAGCGCCCGGGCGATCCGGTCGGTCAGCAGGAACAGCAGGGCGTTGACCACCAGCGCGAACAGGCCGAGGGTGAGCAGGTAGAAGACGCAGCCGAACACCCTGATCAGGGGCTTGAGCACCGCGTTCACCACGCCGAAGATCAGGGCCACGACGACGAGCGTGAGGGCGGTGGTGGTGCCGGACCGGCCGCTCACCTCCACCCCGGGCACGATCAGCGTGGTGATCCACAGCGCGACGGCGGTGATCGCCAACCGGATCAGGAAGCCCACTGCCCCATCCTGGCACCGGGGGCGACGGCCGGTGGGCCGATTCGGTCGACTCGGCTTCCGGGCGGCAGGCGGGCGCAACCCGTACGGTGTGTGGGGAACTGTCCGCCGAGATCCCGGGAGGGACTGATATGGGTCAGCCCGAAGAGGACTTCGCACCCAGCGACCACCTCAGCCCCGAGGAGCGCGACATGGAGGCGGAGCCGGCCGACGCGGTCGAGCAGGCCACCGTGGTGGGCCCCGGCGAGGCCGACGCCGAGCCGCAGCGCGGCCTGGAGGTCGGCGACTGGGACGCGATGGAGCAGGCCCGGGTGGTCGCCGCCGACGAGGACGACTACCGCTGAGCCGTGCGCGGGCCGGACGCGACCCTCGGGTGGCGTCCGGCCCGCGCGTCAGCGGGTGCGGTTGACCCGGTCCGGATGCTGCGCCACCCACTGCGCCAACCGGTCCTCCCGCAACGCCGCGAGGAACGCCGGGGCTTCCTCCGGATCCGGTGGCAGCCGCCAGCCGGGGCCCTCCGGCGGCCCGACCGGGAGGCTGAGTCCGACCGGGTCGACGGACTTCATATCCGCGAGCACCTTCAGCAGGTCCACGACAGGCGGGCCGGCCACCAGCCCCGCGCCGACGGTGTCGACCAGGGCGGAGAGCCTGACCGGGTTGGTCAGCACCCCCTCTTCGCCGGCCCGGCGGATCAGCCCGGCGGCGAAGAGCTGCGCGTGCCGGTCCCGGTCGAGCCCGCCCTCGGGCAGTCCCCAGCGCTGCCGCAACAGGTCGACCGAGGCGGCGCCGTCGAGGCGCTGGCAACCGCTCGGAAAGACCCGCTCCGTGTGGGAGGAGCGCACCTCGCGCGGCAGGCAGACCTCCACCCCGCGGACCTCGTCGGTGAGCCGGTGCAGCACCGGGTAGGTGAGCACCGCGCCGGCGTCCACGCGTACGCCGGTCAGGTCGGCGACCACCCGGCGGGTCAGCTCGTAGCCGCGCTTCAGGTCGGGCCGGGGCTCGCCGGCGCCGTACAGGAAGGCGGCGTTGAGCTTGTCGGGCCCGTGCCCGGGAATCGCCACCGCCAGGTCGCGGGGCAGCGAGACGAGGTACGGCCGGCTGCGGTCCGCCGGGATGTGCACCAGCAGGACGGAGTCCGCCAGCCGGTAGGGACGTTCCGCCGCACCGTCCACGCCGAGCAGCAGGATGTTCAGCGCGCCCGTCGGTGCCGGCCCGGCGGGCTCGATGAGCAGGTTGGCGTCCTCGGCGACCCGGTCGGGCGTGAGCTGCGGTACCCCGATCCCCAGCACGCCGAGCAGGGCCAGCGCGGCACCCCCGGCCCGGAGCCGCAGCCGGCGACGGCGACGGGCGGCCGCGAGCCGGTCGATGGCGGACCGCAGCGGGCCGGCGGGCGGGGTCAGTTTCTCGTGCCGGGCGAAGGCGGCACGCAGGTCGTCCTCGATCACGATCGGGCCTCCACGTATTCGGCGCGCAGCGTGGCCAGGGCGCGGGAGATGGACGAGCGGACCGTCCCGACGGCGCAGCCGAGGATGTCGGCGATCTCCGCGTCGGGCAGGTCCTCGTAGTAGCGCAGCACCAGCGTGGCCCGCTGCCGGCGCGGCAGCCGGGACAGCCAGGACCAGACCTGGTCCCGCTCCACGGCGTGCTGGGCGTGGTCGGCGGGCACCGGCACCGCGTCGTCGGGCTCGGCGCGCAGCAGCACCCGGCGCATCCAGGAGCCCCGCCGCCAGTCGACGTACTGGTTGGTCAGCATCCGCCGGACGTAGCGCTCGGGCGAGTCGGCACGGGCCACCCGACGCCAGTTGAGCTGGACCCGGACCATGGTGTCCTGCACCAGGTCCTGCGCCTGGTGCGGGTCGCCGGTCAGCATGACCGCGTACCGCAGCAGCGCGGCCAGCCGTAAGTCGGCGAACTCCTCGTACGTCACTGCACCTCCCAGGCTCCTGCTCCTGATGACGGATGCGGGCGCCCGGAACGTTGCGGCGATCCTGGTCAGCCGTTCGGTCGATGTTCGGTCGCCGCAGGCGGACCGGGTAGCGGCGTGTCTTAAGGAGTCCTTAGGATCCGCAGGCCACTCCTGGCATTCCCACGGGAGGAACCCCCCACATGCTCAAGCACTCCACCCGGCGCTGGCTGGCCGGGCTGGGCGTCGCAGGCGCGCTCGTCGCCGCCTCCGCCAGCCCCGCCATCGCCGCGCCGGACGACATCGAGCTCTACTTCCCGGACACCACCGTCGCGCTCGACGCGCCGGGGAAGGTCCGGACGCTTCAGCTCTACACCGAAGTGCCGACCATGCTCCACGATGTCAGCGTCCGGTACGACTACCGGTCACTTGCCGGCAAGGTCACGGTGGACCCGGTGTTCGACGGGAACGACTGTGAGACCCCCGAGGCCGGCGTGCTCGTCTGCCGCGAGCACCTTCCGGTCCAGGTGGACGAGTACTACGGCGCCTGGCTGAACGACCTGGACATCGTCGCCACCGACAAGGCGAAGCTCGACGACGCCGGCGACCTGAAGATCAGCTTCCGGGTCGGCGACAAGGAGCGGGCGACCTACACGGCGAAGATTCGCGTCGGCGAGGGCGTCGATCTGGCAGGCGGCCCCGAGCAGCAGTTCAAGGCTGCGGTCGGCGGCTCGTTCGAGGCGGACCTGACCGTCGCCAACATCGGCCAGACGACCGCCAAGGGCGTGGTCGCGCTGTTCGACAACGACTACCCGATCCGCGCCAAGGACAAGTTCAGCAACTGCCTCTACGCCGAGGACTTCGTCATCGCCTGCCAGTTCGATGAGGAGATCCCGGCCGGTGAGGGACGCACCACCACGCTGAACTACCGGATCGCCGAGGACGCCTACGCGCCGTCGAACGCGTACGGCAACACCCGGTTCATGACCCCCAGTGACTTCGAGGAACTCTTCGCGGTCCGCGAGGCCTCCGGGGCGAAGGCCACCCGACGTGGCACCGGCGCGAAGCTGACCCTGGCCAAGGCCTCCGCCAAGGCCGCCCGGGCCGTCCAGACGGACACCGATCCCAACAACGACTTCTCCCCGATGCTGATCGAGATCACCGGGAAGAACGGCGCCGACCTGGAGGCGATCGGCGACAAGCTGAACGGCGCGGCCGGCAAGGTGGTCACGGCCACCGTCGGTTTCCGGAACAACGGTCCGGCGACGCTGGAGAACTTCCGCACGGATTCGGACGTCACCTACGTGAACGTCACCGTGCCCGAGGGCACCACCGCCGTCGAGGTGCCGGACGACTGTGCGCCCCGCGAGGGCGACCGGACGGACTACTCCGAGGTTGGCACGCCGGGTGCCCGCGAGTACCGCTGCTACCCGGGCCCGTTCGCGCCCGCCGGGGAGGCGCTGACCGTGGAGTTCCGCCTGCGCATCGACAAGGTGATCGACAACGCGACCGGCGCGGTCAAGGTCAACGTCCCGTGCGAGTGCGAGGGCGGCTTCTACGACGACCTCAAGCCCGCCAACGACGCCGCCAAGATCCTGGTGAACGCGACCGGCGGCCAGGGCGGCGGTGACGGTGACGGCGGCACCCTGCCGATCACCGGTGAGTCCACCGGCCTGATCGCCGGCATCGGCGGGCTGCTGCTCGTCGCCGGCGTCGGCGGCTACGTGGTGGCCAAGCGCCGCAAGACCCGCTTCGTCGCCTGATCCACCCCGCACCACCGGTGCCCCGCCGACCATCCGGTCGGCGGGGCACCGCCACATCCACGCCCCTCCAGACACCCACCCGACAGCACGCGCCCCCACCCCAGACCCACCCGACCGCACCGCACGCCCCCACCGCCCGGGACCGACACGACCGGACGAACCGGACCACCACGGGTTTCCGGGGGAGCCCCACCCACGCAGGGATCAAGCCTGACCGCCCGGAGCGGGCGGGGCTCCCCCGGAAACCCCACCCACGAACGAGCGAAAACGGGACGACGCAAGATCGACGCGGCTGAGACCATGGGCGCGTGCTGCTCACCCTGACCACCACGCACCGGCCGGCCACCGACCTCGGGCACCTGCTGGTCAAGCACCCCGACCGCGCGCACTCCTTCGACGTGCCGGTCGGCACCGCGCACGTCTTCTATCCGGAGGCGGGCGAGCGGCGTTGCACCGCCGCCCTGCTGCTCGACGTCGACCCGCTGCGGCTGGCCGGCGCGCGGGGCAAGGGCCGCGGCCGGCAGCAGGCCCCAACCCCGGACAGCTTCACCCTCGGGCGGTACGTCAACGACCGGCCCTACGCGGCGTCCAGCCTGCTCTCCTCCGCGCTGTCCAAGGTGTACCGCTCGGCCCTGCGGGGCGAGTCCCGCGAGCGCCCCGAGCTGGCCCGTACGCCGATCCCGCTGGAGGTGCGGGTGCCGGTGCTGCGCTGCCGGGGCGGCGCGGACGTGGCGGTCCGGATGTTCGGCCCGCTCGGCTGGGCGGTCACCGCCGCCCCGATCCCGCTCGACGAGCGGCACCCGGAGTGGGGCGACAGCCGGTACGTCGACCTGACGCTGACCGGCACGCTGCGCGTCGCCGACGCGCTCAACCACCTCTACGTCCTGCTGCCGGTGCTCGACGACGCGAAGCACTACTGGGTCGCGCCGGACGAGGTCGACAAGCTGCTCCGGGCCGGCGAGGGCTGGCTGGCCGACCACCCGGAGCGCGACGTGATCACCCGCCGCTACCTGGCGCACCGGCGGGCGCTCGCCGGGCTGGCCCTGGCCCGTCTCGCCGAGCGGCGGCCGACCGACGAGCCGGCCGCCGACGAGGCGACCATGGACGAGGCGACCGTGGACGGGGCGACGACCGTGGACGGGGCGACCGGCGAGGGCGGGCAGGTCACGGCCCGCCGGGCGTCACTGGCCGCGCGCCGGCGGGAGGCGGTCCTCGGCGCGCTGGTCCAGGCGGGTGCGAGCCGGGTGCTGGACCTCGGCTGCGGCGGCGGTGCCCTGCTCGCCGCGCTGGTCGGCGACCGCCGGTTCACCGAGATCGTCGGCACCGACGTGTCCACGCACGCGCTGACCCTGGCCGCGCGGCGGCTGCGGCTGGAACGGCTGCCCGAGCGGCAGCGGGACCGCATCCGGCTCTGGCAGTCCGCGCTGACCTACCGGGACGACCGGCTGCGCGGGTACGACGCGGCGGTGCTGATGGAGGTCGTCGAGCACGTCGACCCGCCCCGGCTGCCGGCCCTGGAGGACGCCGTGCTCGGTCACGCCCGACCGGCCACCGTCGTGGTGACCACGCCGAACGTCGAGTACAACGTCCGCTACGAGGGGCTGCCCGCCGGGCGGTTCCGGCACGCCGACCACCGCTTCGAGTGGACCCGCGCGGAGTTCGCCGCGTGGGTCGACCGGGTGTCCACCACGTACGGCTACACCGCCGCGATCGGCGGGGTCGGCGACGACGATCCCGACGTCGGCGCCCCCACCCAGCTCGTCGTGCTGACCCGGAAGGAGAACCCGTGACCACCCTCGACATCCCCGAGCTGGCCCTGGTCGCACTCGTCGGCGTCTCCGGCTCCGGCAAGTCGACCTTCGCGCGCCGGCACTTCGCGCCCAGCCAGGTGCTCTCCTCGGACGCGTTCCGGGCGATGGTCGCCGACGACGAGAACGACCAGTCCGCCTCCGCCGACGCCTTCGACGCCCTGCACCACGTCGCCGCCACGCGGCTGCGCCGGGGTCGGCTCACGGTGGTCGACGCGACCAACCTCCAGCCGCACGCCCGGGCCGCCCTGGTGCGGGTGGCCCGCGAGCACGACGTGCTGCCGGTGGCCGTCGTGCTGGACGTGCCCGAGGCACTGGCCTGGGAACGCACCGAGGGCCGCGCCGACCGCACCTTCGGCCGGCAGGTGCTCGCCCGGATGCAGCGCGACCTGCGCCGGTCGTACGGGCAGCTGGCCCGGGAGGGCTTCCGCAAGGTGCACGTGCTGCGCGGCGTCGAGGAGATCGAGGCCGCGGAGATCCGCTACGAGAAGCTGTTCAACGACCGGCGCGAGCTGACCGGGCCGTTCGACATCGTCGGCGACGTGCACGGCTGCCGCGCCGAGCTGGAGGCGCTGCTCACCCGCCTCGGCTGGGAGCTGCGCCGCGACGAGCGGGGCCGGCCGGTGGACGCGACGCACCCGTCGGGGCGTACCGCCGTCTTCGTCGGTGACCTGGTGGACCGCGGCCCGGACTCCCCCGGCGTGCTCCGCCTGGTGATGGGCATGGTCGCCGCCGGACACGCGATCTGCGTGCCCGGCAACCACGAGCAGAAGCTGCTGCGCCGGCTGCGCGGCCGCGAGGTGCGGCTCACCCACGGGCTGGCCGAGACGATGGAGCAGCTGGCGGCGGAGCCGGACGCCTTCGTGGCCGAGGTGGCGACCTTCATCGACGGCCTGGTCAGCCACTTCGTGCTGGACGGCGGTCGGCTGGTGGTCGCGCACGCCGGGCTGAAGGAGGCCTACCAGGGCCGCACGTCGGGCCGGGTGCGCTCCTTCGCGCTCTACGGCGA
This sequence comes from Micromonospora sp. NPDC023633, assembly GCF_040640035.1. Taxonomy (NCBI): domain Bacteria; kingdom Bacillati; phylum Actinomycetota; class Actinomycetes; order Micromonosporales; family Micromonosporaceae; genus Micromonospora; species Micromonospora sp. NPDC023633. Next base: position 59,869 of record NZ_JBFABB010000014.1, read on the forward strand.
GACCACCGGCGAGACCGACGAGTACGGGCTGCCGGTGCGCTACCCGTGGGCGCGGGAGTACCGGGGCTCGGCGATGGTGGTCTACGGGCACACCCCCGCCGCCGTGCCGGAGTGGGTGAACAACACCATCTGCGTCGACACCGGCTGCGTCTTCGGCGGGCGGCTCACCGCGCTGCGCTACCCGGAGAAGGACCTGGTGTCCGTGCCGGCGGAGCGGGAGTGGTACGCCCCGGTCCGGCCGCTGGCCGCCGCTCCGGCCCGGCCCGACCAGGTGCTGGAGCTGACCGACGTGACCGGCCGACGGCACATCGAGCACGCGTACGGGTCGCTGACCGTGCCGGCGGAGAACGCCGCCGCCGCGCTGGAGGTGATGAGCCGCTTCGCGGTCGACCCGCGCTGGCTGGCCTGGCTCCCGCCGACGATGGCGCCCTGCTCTACGGCCACGGCGGGCGGCTTCCTGGAGCACCCGGCGCAGGCGTTCGCCGACTACCGCGCGGCGGGCGTGGACCGGGTGGTCTGCGAGGAGAAGCACATGGGCTCGCGGGCGGTGGTGCTCGTCTGCCGGGAGCCCGACGGCGGGCCGTTCGGTCCGGGCGGCGGGGTGGTGCACACCCGCACCGGTCGGCCGTTCTTCGGCGCGCCGCTCGACACGGAACTGCTCGACCGGGTGCGTGCGGCGGTCGGCGGGGCGGGGCTCTGGGACGAGCTGGGGACCGACTGGCTGCTGCTCGACTGCGAGCTGCTGCCCTGGTCGGCCAAGGCGGGTGGCCTGATCCGCGAGCAGTACGCCGGAGTCGGCGCCGCCGGCCGGGCCGCGCTCCCGGCCGCGCTGGCCGCGCTGGAGGCCGCGGCCGGTCGGGGCCTGCCCGTGGACGCGCTGCGGGACCGGACGGCCCGGCGCCGGGACGAGATCCTGGCCTACACGGACGCCTACCGGGCGTACGTGGGGCCGACCGACGGGCTGCGCGGGGTGACCCTGGCCCCGTTCGCGGTGCTGGCCGGCGCGAAGGCCAGCTACGCCGACCGGGACCACGGCTGGCACCTCGGGCTGGCCGACCGGCTCTGCGCCGCCGACCCGGAGTTCTTCACGCCGACCCGTCGCCAGGTCGTCGACCTGGCCGATCCGGCCGCCGAGGCGGCGGCCACCGAGTGGTGGCTGGCGCTGACGGCGGCCGGCGGCGAGGGCATGGTCGTGAAGCCGTACGCCGGCCCGGCCGCCCGGACCGAGCGGGGCTCGCTGCTCCAGCCGGGCGTCAAGTGCCGGGGCCGGGAGTACCTGCGGATCATCTACGGCCCGGGGTACGACGAGCCGGAGCAGCTCGCCGCGCTGCGCCGCCGGTCGCTGGGGCGCAAGCGGGGGCTGGCGCTGCGCGAGCACGGGCTGGGGCTGGCGGCGCTGGACGCGCTGGTCGCGGGTGCTCCGCTGTGGCGCCGGCACGAGCTGGTCTTCGCGATCCTGGCCTGCGAGTCCGAGCCGGTCGACCCCCGGCTGTGACACCCGGCGACGGGTGACGGCGGCCGTTCCCCGGGTGACGACGCGGTGCGGCGGGCGACGGGTCGCGGCGGCGCCGTCGGCCGTCGGTGGCCGCGGGTAGGGTCGCCGGCCATGACGTACGAGGCGTTCTACGAGCCGGCCGGCGCCGGTCGGTTCGGGTCCACCCCGGCGACCGCCGGCCCGTGGGATCCCGCCGCCCAGCACGCCGGCCCGCCGTCGGCCCTGCTCGCCCGGGCGCTCGCCGGCCACGACCCGGTCGACGGCCAGCTCCTCACCCGGGTGTCGGTGGACATCCTGCGCCCGGTGCCGGTGGCGGAGCTGACGGTGCGGGTGCGTACGGTCCGGGCCGGTCGGCGGATCACGCTGGTGGAGGGGGTCGCGGAGGCCGGCGGGCAGGAGGTGCTGCACGCCCGGGGCTGGCGCATCCTGGCCCCGGCCGAGCCGACGCCCGCGACGGCCGACGACGGGCCGCCGGTGCCGGGGCCGGACGCGGGCACCGAGCCGGAGCACTGGGCCGCCGCGCACTCCGCCGGTTACCTGGCGGCGATGCAGTGGCGTTTCGTCTCCGGCGCGTTCGCCGAGCCGGGTCCGGCCCGGGTGTGGGTACGGCCCCGGATCCCGCTGCTGCCCGGCGAGCCCGTCGGCCCGGCGGAGCTGGCGCTGCTGGTGGCGGACTCGGGCAGCGGGGTGAGCGCCCGGCTGGACCTGGCCCGTTGGCTGTTCGTGAACGTCGACCTGACGGTGACCCTGCACCGGCCGCCGCGCGGCGAGTGGCTCCTGCTCGACTCGGCCACCACGATCGGGCCGCACGGTTCCGGCGTCGCGGCGAGCCGGCTGGCCGACGCCGAGGGCACCGTGGGCGGCGCGGTGCAGACGCTCGTCGTCGCACCCCGTTGAGGCGGCCCGGCAGCGCACCGGTGTGACGTCGAGCACCGGCACGGCGGGCAGCCACCTAGACTACGGACGTTCCGTCACCGACCGGCATACATCGGAGGTCGCCTCGTGCCGACGCCCACCACCACCCTGGCCCTGGGGCCAAGCTGGCTCGATCCAGAGGTGTTGATCTCGACGTTCGGGCTGATCGGCATCCTGGTGATCGTCTTCGCCGAGTCCGGCCTGCTGATCGGGTTCTTCCTGCCGGGCGACTCGCTGCTGTTCACGGCGGGGCTGCTCACGGCGGACGGGAAGTACATCACCTACCCGCTGTGGCTGGTCTGCCTGCTCATCACCATCGCGGCGATCGCCGGTGACCAGGTCGGGTACGCGTTCGGCCGCAAGGTCGGCCCGGCGCTGTTCCGCCGGCCGAACTCGAGGCTGTTCAAGCAGGAGAACGTGCTCAAGGCGCACGAGTTCTTCGAGAAGTACGGCGCGCGCTCCATCGTGCTGGCCCGCTTCGTGCCGATCGTGCGGACGTTCACGCCGATCGTCGCCGGGGTCAGCCGGATGAACTACCGCACGTTCGTGATCTACAACGTGATCGGCGGCGTGCTCTGGGGCACGGGCGTGACCGTGCTCGGCTACTTCCTCGGCCAGATCCCGTTCGTCAAGGCGAACATCGAGATGATCCTGATCGGCATCGTGCTGATCTCGGTCATCCCGATCGCCGTCGAACTGCTCCGGGCGTGGATGGCCGCCAGGCGTGGCACCACCCCGCAGGAGCGGGCCGCCGCCGAGGAGGCGATCCGGGAGACCCGCGAGCACTACGGCAAGCACTGACCGACCGGCCGTCCGGTGCCGTCCCCGGCCGGGGATGGCACCGGACGATCGGTAAAGGTCAGCGCGCCTTCTTGGTGGCGCGCTTGCGCGGCGGGGTCAGCAGATCGGCGATCGTGGCGATCGCCGTCGGCACCAGCCGGTAGTAGGCCCAGACACCGCGCTTCTCCCGCTCCAGCAAGCCGGCCTCGGTGAGGATACGCAGGTGGTGACTGACCGTCGGCTGCGAGAGGCCGAGGGGTGCGGTCAGGTCACACACGCACGCCTCGCCCTCGGGCGCCGACTGGATCAGGCTGAGCAGCCGAAGTCGAGCGGGGTCGGCGAGGGCCTTGAGGACCCCCGCGAGACGCTCGGCATCGGCACGTTCGATCGGCTCGCCGGCAAGCGGCGAGATCTGAGGCATAGTCATTTCAGCCAACGCAGTTCCCACGTATTCCATCCTTCCACCAGCAGCATCGATCCGCCTGCATATCGGCGGATCCGAATCGGCAGACTTTTACGCCACAAGGCCGAGGTCAGCCAACGTATAGGCCGCCCGATACGGCAGTCCGGCGGCTCTCACCGCGTCGCCGGCGCCTCGATCAACAATAACCGCCACACCCACGATCTCGGCCCCTACCTCGCGAAGGGCCTCGACCGCCGTCAACACACTTCCCCCGGTGGTGGAGGTGTCCTCCACCGCCAACACCCGCCGGCCCGCCACGTCCGGCCCTTCGATCCGACGCTGGAGCCCGTGCGTCTTGCCTGTCTTGCGAACCACGAACGCGTCCAGCGGGCGGCCTGTCCCGGACGCGGCGTGCACCATCGACAGCGCCACCGGGTCGGCGCCGAGGGTCAACCCGCCCACCGCTTCGTATTCCCAGTCGGCCGTCAGGTCACGCATCACGCGCCCCACCAACGGAGCGGCCTCGTGATGGAGCGTGACGCGACGTAGATCGACGTACCAGTCGGCCTCGCGACCTGAGGAGAGCACCACCCGGCCGTGGACCACCGCCAGGTCAGTGATGAATTTACGCAGGTCGTCGTGGTCCCCCATGCCGATAGAGGGTACTGCTCAAGTCTGGGAGTCGTGTGTGGGGTCCACCCGGATCAGCCCTGGGGACGACCGACGGGTGGCGATGCCCGGCTACGCTGAGCGACCGTTCAGCCGGGCAAAGCGGGCAATCGACGAGGGTCGACGGGGTGAGCCGGCCCCGATCGGGCACTCAGCCCGCGTCGCGGCCGATCCGGCCCCGGGTGTCCCGGGACACCCGCTCCAGCAGCCGCCGGGGCGCGTGCCGCAGGCCCGCCACGGCGAGCTTGTACTTCCACGCTGGAACGCTGACCAGCTTGCCTTTCCGCAGGTCACGCAGTGCTTCGTCGACCACGTCGTCGGCCCGCAGCCACATCCACTCCGGCGTCTTCGACATGTTGATGCCGGCGCGCTCGTGGAACTCCGTACGGGTGTAGCCGGGGCAGAGCGCCATCACGCGCACGCCGAAGGGCCGGGCGGACTGGCCGACGGACTCGCTGAAGTTGGTGACCCACGCCTTGCTGGCGGAGTATGTCGATCCCGGCATGACCGCGCCGAACCCCGCAACCGAAGAGACATTTATCACTGCCCCGGAGCGCCGCTCGGTCATCGGACGCAGGGCGGCGAGGGTCAGCCGCATCACGGCGTGCACGTTGAGCCGCAGCAGCCGCGCTTCGTCCTCGGCGGACGACCGCAGGAACGGGGTGTTCAGGCTGATCCCGGCGTTGTTGACGAGCAACTCGACCGGCGGCCCCTCGGCCAGCCGCCGCTCCACCGTCGCGCAACCGTCGTCGGTGGACAGGTCGGCCGGGAGCGTCTCGACCTCCCGGCCGTGCCGCCCGGTCAGCTCGGCGGCCGTCGTGGCCAGCCGGGCCGCGTCCCGGGCCACCAGCACCAGGTGCCAGCCGTCGGCGGCCAGCCGTCGGGCGAAGGCGGCGCCGATGCCGGCGGTCGCTCCGGTGATGAGGGCCCGCCGCTCGCTGGTCGACTGGTCGAGCGTCACGGGCGGTCCTCACCTCGGCTGGTGCGGGGGCGCGGGCGGCGCCCAGGGCGGCTGGTGCGGGGGCTGAGCGGGTGGCGGCGCGGGGGACGCGGGAGGGTGGTGCGGGGTGGACGGCGCGGGCCGCCGGCGGAACCAGGCGCCCGCCGCCGGCAGTGCCAGCAGCACGGCTACCACAAGGTAACCGAGCACCTGGCCGACGGAAAGCCCCGCGCCCAGGGGGATCCACCAGGACGGGTAGGCGCCGGCGAGGATGCCGAAGAGCTCCGCCGTCGCCCGGTCGTCCTCACCCGACCCGAGCGGGGTGGCACGCTGCCCGACCAGCAGCGCCAGCCCGCAGCACCCGGCGATCAGCCCCAGCCCCGAGACCACCCAGGTCGCGGTGCGGGCGCCGTCCCGCCCGGCCCGCAGGCCGAGGGCGAGACCGCCGAGGAGCAGCCCGGCGAGCAGGCTCACCACCGCCGTCAGCACGGTGGACACGCCCAGCAGGGTGACCATCCGGTCGATCTGGTCCGGTCGCGCCGAGGTGCCGTCGGCGGCGGCGCGGAACCGGTCGACGGTGCCGCCCCGCGTCGCCACACCGGCGGCGGCGTACGCGAGGGCGACGACCGCCATCAGCGCCAGCACCGCCACGGCCGCCGTGACCACGGCCGGGCGGCGGGCCGGTGCCCTATCGGGGTACGACACGACGGGTCCCTCCGGTAGGCGTCGGGTTGCAACCTACTCGGAGGGACCGTCGGCGTCGCTGTCGTCGACCGGTCAACTCACCGGCGGGGTCGGGCCCGGACGGTCCGACCCGGGCTGCTCGCCACCCGGGTTCGACCCCGGCTGGCCCCCGCCGTAGGGAGCGGACGGCGGCTGGCTGCCCGGGGCCGGCGGGTAGCCCGGCTGGTCGGGGGCCTGCGGCTGCCCCGGCGTCGACGGATACCCCGGCGTGGGCGGGTAGCCGGGCTGGCCGGCCTGGCCGGTCTGCGGGTAGCCGGGCTGGCCGGTCTGCGGGTAGGACGCACCCGGGACCGGCGGCTCCCACGCCTGCTTCGGCTTGCGGAAGAACTCGTTGGCCTTCGGCAGCGCCAGCAGGATCAGCGCGGCGAGCAGCGCGAGCAGTCCGAGCACGCTGAGCAGCGTGGTGACCGGGTTGAACCAGCTGGGCAGCGCCTCGTCGAGACGACGCTGGATCTCCTCCGGGCTCGGCCCGTCGCCGGTCGTCTGACCGGTGCCCATGCCGCCGCCCAGGCCGCTGGCCAGCCCGCCGCCCGTGCAGCAGACCATGATGCCGCCGAGCACCCAGGTGGTGATCCGCGACCCGTTGCTGCCCCGGTTGTTGAACACCCCGAGCACGGCCAGCACGACCGCGATCAGCAGCACGAAGGCGGCGCCACCGATGGTGATCATCGTGGTGATGTCCGCCAGGTTCTGCGTGCCGTTGGCGGCGGTGCCCCGGTACGCGTCGTCGAGCACCTCCGAGATGGTGCCGACGGTGGCGAGCGTGATGATGAGGCCGATCAGCTGGGTGAGCGCGAACAGCCACAGCAGATACGTGGAAATGGTCACCACACCCGGCCGGGTGCGGGCCGGCGTGTTGTGGGAATCGACCATGATTCTCCTTCCCTAGATCGCGGTCACACCGTATCCAGGTCGAGCCACTCGGGCACGTCAGACGGACACCGACCCGCCGGACAGCCGGCGATCGGCGGGCCGCGGACGGCGCCTCAGTAGCCGCGCCACTCCGCGCGGGCGTACTCCAGCACGCGGGGCTGGAGCAGGGTGGAGGCCGGCACGTCCACCCGGCGGCGGTCGGCGGGGAAGGACCCGGCGGCGGAGAGCGTCGCCACGTCGAGGAAGCGCAGCGCGGGCGCGTCCGGCGGCAGGGCCAGGGTGGGCGCGGTCGGGCCGGGGGCGGCCAGCAGGAAACCCCAGTCGCCGAAGGACGGCACGTCCACGTGGTACGGCGTGGTGGCGAAGCCCGCCTCGCGCAGCGACGCCTCGATCGACCAGTACGACCGGGGCGCGAAGTACGGCGAGCCGGACTGCACGACCAGCCGGCCGCCCTCGGCGAGCACCGCCCGCACCAGCGCGTAGAACTCGACCGTGTAGAGCTTGGCGGTGGCCGTCTCGTCCGGGTCGGGCAGGTCGGCCACCACCGCGTCGAACCGGTCGGCGGCGGTACGCAGCCAGGAGAACGCGTCGGCGTGCACCACCCGCACCCGGGGATCGTCGAGCGCTCCGCCGTTGAGCCGGCGCAGCTGCGGCTCGCTGCGTGCCAGCGCCACCACCGCCGGGTCCAGGTCCACCACCGTGATCCGCCGGACGTCCGGGTAGCGCAGCAGCTCGCGTACGGCGAGGCCGTCCCCGGCACCGAGCACCAGCACCTCGCCACGCGGGCCGTTCAGCACCGGATGCACCAGCGCCTCGTGGTAGCGGTACTCGTCGACGGAGCTGAACTGGAGGTCGCCGTTGAGGAAGAGCCGCAGGTCGGTGCCGGCGCGGCCGGTCTCGGCGACCGAGCGGGTGAGCACGATCTCCTGGTACCGGCTGCGCTCGGCGTGCACCACCGGATCCCGGTAGAGCTGCTGGCGGGCGGTCAGCTCGAAGTCGTGCGCGGTCACCCACGCGTACCCGAGGCTGAGGAAGACCACGACGCTGCCGGCGCCGAGCGCGACGCGGGCCCGGCGGCTCAGCTCCCGGCGGAAGACCGTGCAGACCAGCGCGAGGCCGGCGACGGCGTTCACCGCGCCGACCACCAACGCCCCCTTGAGCTGGCCGAAGACCGGCAGCAGCAGGAACGGGAAGGCCAGCCCGCCGAGCAGCGCGCCGACGTAGTCGGCGGCGAACAGGTCGGCCACCGCGCTGCCGGCGGCCTGTTCCCGGATGCGTTGCAGCAGCACCATCAGCAGCGGGATCTCCGCGCCGATCAGCAGACCGAGCACGAAGGCGGTGCCGATCAGCGCCGGGCCGTAGAGGTCCAGCCACGCGAAGGCCGCGTAGAGGCCGAGCACGGAGAGGCCACCGAGCAGGGCCAGGGCCAGCTCGATCGCCGCGAACGCGGCGGCGGCCCGGGGCTGCAACGGCTTGGCGGCGAGCGCGCCGACGCCCATCGCGAACACCATCACGCCGAGCACGATCGACGCCTGCCCGACCGTGTCCCCGATCAGGTAGCTGCCCAGGGCGACCAGGGCCAGCTCGTAGACCAGGCCGCAGGCGGCGCAGACGAAGACCGCGACGAGCACCGCCGCGCGGGACAGCCGCCACCGCGCGGGTGCCGGCGCGTCGACGGTCACCGACCCTCCGGCGTACGCCCGGCGGCCCGGACGTCCTTCGTCCGCCCCTGCCCCGCGGCCTCCTTGCGGCGCTGGCGGCCGCGCTGCCAGAAGCCGACGGCGAACAGCAGCGCCGTGAACAGCAGCAGGCCGAACGCGGCGAGGAAGTAGCCCCAGCGGTCACGCCAGAGGTCGCTCCTGATTTCCGGCAGCGGCGACGGCTCGGCTGTCGCGGCTGCCGGGGTCGGAGCCGGCTCCACCACCCCCGCCTCGGCGGCGAGCAACGGCAGCGAGACGGCGGCCCGGGTGACGGCCCAGCCCGGCTCGTCGACGAAGGCGTCCTCGGTCAGCCCGAGCCGTTCCAGCCCGTTCTGCATCCGCAGGCGGGCCGTGGCGGAGACGTCGTCGGACGTCTCCACGGTGACGCGGGCGAAGTCGTTGCTCTCGCTGCTCTCCGAGGTGTAGGCGACCTGCGCGACCACCTGCACCCAGCGCGGGCAGGCGGCGTTCTCCTCGACCGCCACCCCGTCGCCGAGGTTCGACCCGACGCTGAGGTCGGTGTACCTGTAGAAGTCTCGGAGCACCCAGCCGTAGCAGATGCCCTGGCTGTCGCTGGAGCGTTGGAGGATGGGCACGGTGTCGCCGCGTTCCTGCGCCGTCGGGGGCAGCACGTCGTCGCCTCCGTCGTCGCCGTTGACCACGCCGATCCCCACGCAGCACAGGAAGAGCCCGGCGAAGACCACCCAGATGATCCAGGTGCCGCTCTTGGTCGCGCTTCCGCCCGCGGGTGGCTGCCCGGCGGGCTTCTTCGCCGTGGCCATCAGCTGATCGCGGCGGCGATGATCGCGCCGGTGGCGAGGTGCACGACGGCGGAGACCCAGACCGCCGGGTGCGGCTGCTGGTCGACGAGGATCTCGCCGAGCTTGCCCGGCGTCGCCACGTCGAGCAGCACGAAGGCCGCCGCCATGATGACCAGGCCGAGGATCCCGTACGCGGACGCGCCGACGATGCCGAGCGCGAAGTCGTCGTCGCTGGCGGCGATCGCGGCGACCACGATGATGCCGACGCCGGCCAGGTTCGAGGCGAGCAGCAGCGCCGCGTTGCGGTTGCGCTCGGTCCAGATGAGCTGGTTGAGCCGGCCGGGGGTGGCGAGGTCCACCAGGACGTAGCCGATGCCCATCAGCAGGACGCCGACCGCCCCGTAGGCGAGGGTGACCAGCAGATCGGTGACGAGGGTCTGCACAGGAGGCTCCAGGTTGAGGGGGGTCGGTGCGTCACTTGCCGCTGCCGGGGCCGCCGCCCCGGACGGTGCTGCCACGGCCCCAGCCCCAGTGGGAGCCGACCGTGGAGTGGTAGCGGGGGTAGGCGGTGCTCATGCGCTCCAGCAGGATCACCGAGCCGGCGGCGATCGGCAGGATCACCACGGAGTCGTCGTCGTAGCGCAGGTAGACGCCGCTGCCGTCGACGTACTGGTCGGCCGGCTGCCACGCGTCGGTGACCTCCTTCGCCACCTGGCTCGGCGACCGGGTCGAGGTGTAGGCGACGGCGGCCCCGGCGATGTCCCGGCTCGCCGCCCGCTTGTACTTGTCCTCCACGTAGCCGCGCGGGGAGAAGCTGCCGTAGAAGATGGCGAAGGCGGCGACCAGGGCGCCGATGACGGCGAACGCCACCCCCACCACGAACCAGCGTCGGTACGTCATCGCAGTGCCACCACCGTCTCGGTCAGGACCAGCTCGTTGGTCTGGGGATACGCGTGCCAGGTGCGCCAGGCGAGGGTGCCGGCCGGCGGATCGGGGCGGACCGCCAGCGCGGTCACCGCGTCGGCGTCGCCGGGGAACACGCCCACCAGGGCGTACGGGTCGTCGGCCAGGTCGGCCCGGAGCGCGGCGACCTGTTCGCTGAGCCCGGTGCCGGCGGGCCGCAGCACCGTCGCGGTGAAGTGGTAGCCGCTCGCCTCGTCCCGCACCGCCGGCGGCAGCTCGGGCGGGCGGCCGGGCAGGCAGGCGACCGTCTCGGTCAGCGTGCCGCCGGGCGCGTGCAGGACCACCTGGTGCGAGGCGCCGAGCAGCCGCAGCCGCAGCCGGACGTCGCCGGGCAGGTCGAGGTCGAGCACGTGCAGCGCGGGCCGCTCGACGTCGTCGAGCGCGAGGCTGAGGTCGGCGGCGCTGGTGTCGACGTACGGGGCGTCGAGGGTGACGAGCATCAGGCCACCTCGGTCTGTGGGTAGATCATCACGTCGCCGCGGTGCAGCAGCTCACCGAGCGCCACCTCCCAGCCCGCCTCGCCGTACGCCTCGAAGGAGAGCCGGGCCCCGCCGGGCGCCTGGTAGTCGTGGTACCGCATGGTGCCGGTCGGGTCGAGACCGGTGTTGCCGACGGCGGTGTAGCGGGCCTGGCCGGACTCGTTCCAGTTGTAGCGGCGGCCGGCGAAGTCGATGGTCGGGGCGCCGGGGGTGACGGTGGCGCCCCGCTCGGCCCCCCAGAGCACCAGCTCCAGCTCCGGGTCCTCCTCGACGGAGAGCCAGCGCCGCACGCCGGCGGCGTCGTCGAGCAGGTGCTCGGCCCAGCTCCAGCCGCCCTCGACCAGGCGGATCGAGCCGCGCACCGCGTACGACACGCCCCGGATCTCGACGATGTCGCCGGGCTTCAGGCGGCGCGGGTCGCCGCGCAGCGCGTCGGCGTCCCGGTCCCGCAGCGGGTCGCCCGGTCCCTTGGCCCGTTGCTGCGGGCGGGAACGCGTCCGGTTCCAGGCCACCACGGCCACGACCAGACCCGCCACTCCGACCAGACAGCCCATCGCCGCCAGCACGTATGCGATCGTCCCGCTCATCCCGACCACCTCCCCAGGTACGTCGGCGGAGACGGTAACAACCCCGCGCACCTGGGGAAACATGCTGTCGCTTGAGTGAGGGAACAGTCACCCTGCGTGCCTCCGCCGGGACCGTCCCCGGTGCGCCCCCGGCCCCGTTCCCGAGCGCCGGGGGTCAGCCTCGGGAGAGGTGCTCGGTGGCGTACTCGCGCAACGTGGTGCGGCCCATGAAGCAGCCGGTGAAGGTGCCGAACTCGGCCGGGTCGTCGCGCAGCGCCGTCCAGGCGGCCCGGCCGGCGGTCGGGTCGGCGCGCTCCAGCAGCGTGGCGGCGTAGACGCGGCCGGCCGGGGTGGCCTCGGTGAGCAGCCGGTCGAGCTGCCCGCGTACGCCCTCGGGGTCCTCCGCGAGCGCCGCCTCCACCCGCCGGTACGCCTCGGTCACCGGCAGCAGCGTGCCGGCGATCCCCACCCCGCCGAACGCCACCGTGTCGGCCTGCCGCAGCTCGTCGAGGGCCGCCTCGACCTCCCGGTCCCGCTTCTTCCCGATCCCGAACATGCCCCTGTTCCTTCCCCGCCGCGCCCCCGCCCACCCTGTCGATCAAGAGGTTTGCGTCCTCGGCGGGGTGCTGCCGAGACGCAAACCTCTTGATCGTCGCGGATCCGCCCCGGTCGGCGACGCCGGCCGGGGCGGGGCGGGCCCCGGGAGGGGTCAGGCCGTCGAGACCGTCAGGGAGTCCCTGGTGTCCGCCAGGTCGACCCTGACCGTGTCGCCGTCGCGGATCTGGCCCGACAGGAGCGCCTTGGCGAGCTGGTCGCCGATCGCCGTCTGGACCAGACGGCGCAGCGGGCGGGCGCCGTAGATCGGGTCGTAGCCGTGCTCGGCGAGCCAGACCCGGGCCGGCTCGGTGATCTCCAGGCCGAGGCGACGGTCGGCGAGACGCCTGCGCATCCGCGTCAGCTGGATGTCGACGATGGCCCGCAGGTCGTCCCCGCGCAGCGCGGCGAAGACCACGATGTCGTCGAGGCGGTTGAGGAACTCCGGCTTGAAGTGCGAGCGGACCACCGCGAGCACGCCCTCCCGGCGCTGCTCCTCGGCCAGCGTCAGGTCGCCGATCACCGACGACCCCAGGTTGGAGGTGAGGATCAGGATGGCGTTGCGGAAGTCGACCGTGCGGCCCTGCCCGTCGGTGAGCCGGCCGTCGTCGAGCACCTGGAGCAGGATGTCGAAGACGTCCGGGTGGGCCTTCTCGACCTCGTCGAGCAGGATCACCGAGTACGGCCGGCGCCGCACCGCCTCGGTGAGCTGGCCGCCCTCCTCGTAGCCGACGTATCCGGGCGGGGCGCCGACCAGTCGGGCGACGGAGTGCTTCTCGCCGTACTCGCTCATGTCGATGCGGACCATGGCCCGCTCGTCGTCGAAGAGGAACTCGGCGAGCGCCTTGGCCAGCTCGGTCTTGCCGACGCCGGTCGGGCCGAGGAAGAGGAAGCTGCCGGTCGGGCGGTCGGGGTCGGCGACGCCGGCCCGGGCGCGGCGGACCGCGTCGGAGACGGAGCCGACCGCCTCGGCCTGACCGACCACGCGGGCGCCGAGCGACTCCTCCATCCGCAGCAGCTTGGCGGTCTCGCCCTCCAGCAGCCGGCCGGCGGGGATGCCGGTCCAGGAGGCGACCACGGCGGCGATGTCGTCCGCGCCGACCTCCTCCTTGAGCATCGCGCCCTCGGCCTGGAGCCGGGCCAGCTCCTCCTCGGCCTGCTTCAGTTCGGCCTTGAGGGCGGGAATCCGGCCGTAGCGCAGCTCGGCGGCCCGCTCCAGCTCGCCGTCGCGCTCGGCCCGCTCGGCCTCGCCGCCGAGCCGCTCCAGCTCCTCCTTGGCGGTGGAGAGCTTGGTGATGTGGCTCTTCTCCAGCTGCCAGCGCTCCGACAGGACGGTGAGCTGCTCGCGCTTGTCGGCCAGCTCCTTGCGCAGCCGCTCCAGCCGCTCGGCGGAGGCGGCGTCCGGCTCCTTGGCCAGCGCCATCTCCTCGATCTCCAGCCGGCGCACCGCCCGCTCGATCTCGTCCACCTCGACCGGCCGGGAGTCGATCTCCATCCGGAGCCGGGACGCGGACTCGTCGACCAGGTCGATCGCCTTGTCCGGCAGGAACCGGTCGGTGATGTAGCGGTCCGAGAGCGAGGCGGCGGCGACCAGGGCGGCGTCGGTGATCCGTACGCCGTGGTGCACCTCGTAGCGTTCCTTCAGGCCGCGCAGGATGCCGATGGTGTCCTCGATGGTCGGCTCGCCGACCAGCACCGGCTGGAATCGGCGCTCCAGGGCCGGGTCCTTCTCGATGTGCTCGCGGTACTCGTCCAGCGTGGTCGCGCCGACCATCCGCAGCTCACCGCGGGCCAGCATCGGCTTGAGCATGTTGCCGGCGTCCATCGAGCCCTCGCCCTTGCCGGCGCCGACGACGGTGTGCAGCTCGTCGAGGAAGGTGATGACCTGGCCGTCGGAGTTCTTGATCTCCTCCAGGACGGACTTCAGCCGCTCCTCGAACTGGCCGCGGTACTGCGCGCCGGCGACCATCGCGCCGAGGTCGAGCGAGACGAGCTTCTTGTCCCGCAGCGACTCGGGTACGTCGCCGGCGACGATCCGCTGGGCCAGGCCCTCCACGATGGCGGTCTTGCCGACGCCCGGCTCACCGATGAGCACCGGGTTGTTCTTGGTACGCCGGGACAGCACCTGGATCACCCGGCGGATCTCCGAGTCCCGGCCGATGACCGGGTCGATCTTGCCGTCGCGGGCGCTGGCGGTCAGGTCCACGCCGTACTTCGCCAGGGCCTGGTAGGTCTGCTCGGGGTCGGCGCTGGTGACCCGCCGGTCCCCGCCGCGCACCGACGGGAAGGCGGCGACGAGCGTCTCCTCGGTGGCACCGGCCGACTTCAGCGCGTTCGACACCGCGCCGCCCACCCGGGCCAGGCCGGCGAGCAGGTGCTCGGTGGAGGTGTACTCGTCGCCGAGCGGCCGGGCGATCTGCTCGGCGGCCCCGATGGCGTTGACGAACTCCCGGGCCAGGGTCGGCTCGGCGATGCTGGAGCCCCGCGCGGCGGGCAGGTTGTCGACCGAGCGCTGGGCGACCCGGCGCAGCTCGGCAGGGTCGGCCCCGACGGCGCGCAGCAGCCCGGCGGCGGTCGAACCGGCGGTGTCCAGCAGTGACAGCAGCAGGTGCCAGGGCTCCACGGTGGCGTGTCCGCGCTGGTTCGCCACCGCGACGGCACCGGTGATGGCCTCGCGGCTCTTGGTGGTGAGACGTTCCGTGTTCATGGGCTCCCCCGGATCGGCGTGTCCACTGGGAAGGACACAACCAGAGTTGAGCCTATTCCGCTCAACCCTGGCGACGTGAGCTGGATCACTTCTGTGCCCCCGCTCGACGGGGCGGGTACCGGCGTGCGGGCCCTGTCGAGCTGAATCGTCCACGACATCACGTACCGCCCGGGCAGTGACCCATCGTGGCGCGGTTCGTGGCGGACAAGCACTGACAGATCACTCAGCGACAGGCGACCGCCTGAAAAGATCCGCAGGTGACGGCGGGGAGTAGCCTGACCGCGTGCGCGTACGTGTCGAACAGACCGCCCTGCCCGGCATCGGGGTCCGTCACGATCTGCTGACGGAATCCGGCCGCCGCCTCGGCGTCGTCTCCCACCGCAATGGCCGCCGTGACCTCGTCCTGTACGACCCGGACGATCCCGACTCATGTCAGCACGACATACCGCTGACCGACGACGAGGCGGAGGCGCTCGCCGACATCCTCGGCGCGTCCCTGATGCTGGGCCAGCTCTCCGGGCTGCGCGACCAGGCCGCCGGGCTGCTCACCGAGCAGATCGCCATTCCGGCCGGGTCGAAGTACGTCAACCGGAAGCTCGGCGACACGCAGGCACGTTCCCGCACGAGCGCCTCGATCGTCGCGGTGCTGCGCCACGGCGAGGTGATCGCCTCGCCGGACCCGTCCTTCCGCTTCGCCGCCGGTGACGTGGTGGTCGTCGTCGGGACCCGCCAGGGCCTCGACGGAGTGACAGCCATCCTCGCCGACAGTGACCCGGACGGCTGAGGCGCGGATGCACCACACGACAACACTGCTCGTCGAAGTCGGCGCGCTGCTGTTCCTGCTCGGCCTGCTCGGTCGGCTGAGCCGCCGGATCGGCCTCTCGCCCATCCCCCTCTACCTGCTCGCCGGGCTCGCCTTCGGGCACGGCGGCCTGCTTCCCCTCGCCGCCAGCGAGGAGTTCTTCGCGGTCGGCGCCGAGATCGGCGTGATCCTGCTGCTGGTGATGCTCGGCCTGGAGTACTCGGCCAACGAGCTCGTCGGCAACCTGCGCGCCGCGGCCCCCGCCGGGCTGATCGACGGAGTGCTCAACGCGCTGCCGGGGGCGGCGTTCGCGCTGCTGCTCGGCTGGGACTGGGTCGCCGCCCTGGTGCTGGCTGGCATCACCTGGGTCTCCTCCTCGGGCGTCATCGCCAAGGTGCTCGCCGACCTCGGCCGCCTCGGTAACCGGGAGACGCCGGTGATCCTCTCGGTCCTGGTGATCGAGGACCTGGCCATGGCGTTGTACCTGCCCCTGCTGACGGCCGTGCTCGCCGGCACCGGCCTGCTCGGCGGCGGGATCGCGCTCGGCGTCGCGGTCGGCACCGTGCTCCTGGTGCTGGTGGTCGCCATCCGGTACGGCAACATCATCTCCACGGCCATGTCGGCGAAGGACCCGGAGGCGCTGCTGCTCGGCGTACTCGGGATGACCCTGCTCGTGGCCGGCATCGCGGCGAAGCTCCAGGTGTCGGCGGCGGTCGGGGCGTTCCTGGTCGGCATCGCCCTCTCCGGGCCGGTGGCGCACCACGCCACGGAACTGCTCACGCCGCTGCGGGACCTCTTCGCGGCGGTCTTCTTCGTCTTCTTCGGCCTGGTCACCGACCCCCGGGACATCCCGCCGGTGCTGCTGCCCGCGCTGGCGCTGGCCGTCGTCACCATGGGGACGAAGACCCTCACCGGCTACCTGGCGGCCCGCCGGGTCGGCATCGCCGAGCCCGGTCGATGGCGGGCCGGTCTGGCCCTCGTGCCACGGGGTGAGTTCTCCATCGTCATCGCGGGCCTCGCGGTGGCAGCCGGCAGCGTCGAGCCGAAACTGGCGGCGCTCGCGACGGCGTACGTGCTGATCACCGTGGTGACCGGGCCGATGCTGGCGCGGCTGCCCGACTTCGCGTGGTTCAAGCGCTGGCTGCGGCAGCGCGGCGCGGCCCAGCGGAGCCAGCCGGCACCCGTACCGG
The DNA here is from genome assembly GCF_040640035.1 of Micromonospora sp. NPDC023633. Classification (NCBI taxonomy): domain Bacteria; kingdom Bacillati; phylum Actinomycetota; class Actinomycetes; order Micromonosporales; family Micromonosporaceae; genus Micromonospora; species Micromonospora sp. NPDC023633. Next base: position 76,450 of record NZ_JBFABB010000014.1, read on the forward strand.
ACTGACCGACGTCGGTCGAGGGCCGGATCGACCGTACGGTCGGTCGGCCCTCGGCCAACGGATGTCGAATTGCTCCCCACGGGTCTACCGCCGATCAGCGCTCCGGGTTACCGTTTCGCCCCAGCAGCCAGAGCTCGCGGTGGCCGAGGCCCCTGCGGACGAGAGCGGAAGGTTGGCCGTGAGCGTGCAGGAGTCGACGTTCCACGGCTTCGCCAACCCCGTCGACCCGACCCCCGCCGAGCTGCGGACGTGGGCCTACCAGCCGGACTCCGTACCGCTGACCTCGATGCCGCCGGACTGGGACCTGCTGGTCTCCGGCGACCGGCTGGTGGCGGTGCTCTTCGACCTGGCGATGGATTCGGCCTGCCCGGCGCGCCGGTTCGCGCTGCACTGCCTCTACATCTACGCCGCCGACGGCATCCGGACGAACTTCCGTGCCCACCCGAAGCGGCGCTTCCGCAAGCTGGTCGAGCAGGCCGAGCGCAACGGCGACGACCTGATGCGCACCTGGGCGTACAACAGCCGGGCACTGCTGGCCCGCCCGGAACTCTTCGTCTACCGGGACTGGTGCGAGGGCGGCCTGGTCCGGGAGAACCGCCGCATCGCCTGAGCGCGGCGCGCGCCCTGGCCTCTGGCGTCCCGGCCCGCACCCACCGACGACGAACGGGCCGGGACCCCCGCCCCGACCCCTGGCGTCCCGGCCCGCACCCACCGACGACGAACGGGCCGGGACCCCCCGTGGGTCCCGGCCCGCACGTCGGCGGATCGTCAGTGTTCCGATCCGCCCTGCTTGTGGCGTCTCGCCGCGTCGCGTCCCCGGTCGGTGCCGTCGTCGGGCTGGTCGGCGGACGTGCCGTTCTTGATCTTGTCGGTGAGGCGACCCTCGGTGACCCGGTCGAACCTCTCCCGGACGTTCTTCGCCACCTCTTCGAGCCGTTCCTCCGTCTGCTGGGCAACCTTCCTCGCCGCTTCCGCCATGGCTCCCCCTGCCAGTGGAGTCCGGATTGAGCTGGTTGGACCTGATTCGCAGGTTAGCGGATCCGCTGCCACCCCCGCTGACAAACCGCGCTCCGGTGGAACACCATGGGTGTCACCAGCCGTGGATGACACCCGTGGTGTTCCACCGACGGGCCAGGCGGGGACGGCAGACGACCGTGTCCGGCCGCGGGAGGGCAGCAGGGCGGGGGACGGCGGAGACGACCGCGCCCGGCCGCGGGAGGGCGGCCGGGCGCGGTGAGGTGTCGTCAGCGCTCGGGGCCCCGGCGGGGACGCCAGACCACCAGCGCGGTGGAGGTGCGGTTGGTCGGCACCAGGTCGCTGCCCGGGAAGCGGGCCAGCGCCTCCAGCTCGGCGATCCGGCGGTACGCGGCGTCCAGCTCCGCCTCCAGCCGGGCCACCCGCTGCTGCGCCTGCTCCAGCAGCCGCTCCAGTCCGATGATCCGCTTGACCCCGGCCAGGTTGATGCCGTCGTCCTGGCTGAGCCGCTGCACCTCGCGCAGCAGCACCACGTCGCGGACGCTGTAGCGGCGCCCGCCGCCGGCGGCCCGGCCCGGCTGGACCAGGCCCAACCGGTCGTACTGGCGCAGGGTCTGGGGGTGCATCCCCGCCATCCGCGCCGCCACCGAGATCATCAGCACCTTGGCCTCGTAGGCAGGGTCACCCGAGCCGACGAACTCGTCCGACATCCCGCTCACCTCCGCGTGCACTCCACCGAGCCGACTGAACACCGGGTCAACTGAATCGACGTACCCGCGCCTCGAGATGTTCCCGGGCGGCCGGCGGGGTCTGCGCGGCGAAGGTCTCCAGCGCCGCACGCGCCTCGTCGGACACCCGCGCGGGCACCACCACGTCGAGCGTCACCAACAGGTCGCCCGCCTGACCGTCACGGCGGACCACCCCCTTGCCCCGGGCCCGCAGGATCCGGCCGCTCGGCGTGCCCGGTGGCACCCGCAGGGTCACCGCGCCGTCGAGGGTGGGCACCCGCAGGTCCGTGCCGAGCACGGCCTCCGCGAACGTGACCGGCACCGTCAGCGTGAGGTCGTCGCCGGTACGCCCGAACAGCTCGTCCGGCCGCACCTTGACGTGCACGAAGAGGTCGCCGGCCGGCCCGCCCCGCGCGCCGGGCTCGCCCCGCCCGGCCAGCCGGATCTTCTGCCCGTCCGCCACCCCCGCCGGGAAGCGGACGTTCAGCGTGCGGGTCTTGGTGACCCCGCCGGTGCCCTGGCACTCGGGGCACTTCTCCTCCACGACCGTGCCCACGCCCTGGCAGTTGCGGCACGGCTCCGAGAAGCTGAACGACCCCTGGTTGCGGTTGGTCACCCCGGCCCCGTGGCACACCGGGCAGGTGCGCGGCTGGGTGCCGGGCTTGGCTCCGTTGCCGTGGCAGGTGTCGCAGACTCCCGGGGCGCGCAGGGTCAGCGGGAGCGTCACCCCGCGTACGGCGTCGTCGAAGTCGAGGGCCACCTCGGCCTCGACGTCCCGCCCCCGGGCCGGGCCACGGGCCGCTGCCGGACCGGCGGGACCACCGGCGCCGCCCGAGAAGATCGAACTGAACAGGTCCTGGAAGCCGGCCCCGCCGAAGCGGCGGTCACCGGCCCCGCCGGTCGCGCCGCCGAACAGGTCGGAGACGTCGAACGGCACGCCGCCGGGCTGGCCGGCGCCACGGGCCCCGCGCCGGAACGCCCCCGAACCGAACAGCGACCGCAGTTCGTCGTACTCCCGCCGCTTGGCGTCGTCGCCGAGCACGGCGTACGCCTCGGAGGCGGCCTTGAAACGCTCCTCGGCCTTCGGGTCGCCGGGGTTGTGGTCCGGGTGCGAATCCCGGGCCAGCTTCCGGTACGCCTTCTTGACGTCGTCGGCGGAGGCGGCCTTGTCCACGCCCAGCACGGCGTAGAAGTCCTTCTCGATCCAGTCCTTGGAACTCACCGGTCCACCCCCTTCCCTAGCTGGGGACCGACCGTCCCGCCCGCCCTCTGCGGGCGGGCGGGACGGTCCGGTCGTCGTTCCGCACTACTCCGGGTCGGCGACCGCGACCATCGCGGGCCGCAACAGCCGCTCACCGACCTGGTAGCCCCGGCGCATCACCTGTACGCAGGTGGGCTCGGTGACGTCGGCCGAGGTCTGGTGGGCTACCGCCTCGTGCCGGGTCGGGTCGAACGGGTCGCCCTGCTCACCGAACGGGGTCAGCCCGAACTTGCCGAGCGCCGTGGTGAGCTGTTCGGCCACGGTGCCGAACGGCCCGACCAGGTCGCCGTGCTCGCGGGCCCGGTCCAGGTCGTCGAGGATCGGCAGCAGCGCGGCGAGCACCGCGCCGGTCGCCTGCTCGGTGACCAGGCCCTTGTCCCGGTCGACCCGCTTGCGGTAGTTGGCGTACTCCGCCGTCACCCGCTGGAGGTCCCGGGTCCGCTCGTCGAGATCCTTGCGCAGCGCCTCGAGTTCGGCGCCGAACGCGGTCCCGCCACCGTCGACCGGCTGCGCCGGGGCGTCGACCACCGGCGGGCCGACCACCTCGGCCGCCTCGACCTCGATCTCGTCGACGACGACCTCGGCCTCCTCGACCAGGCCCTCGGCCGGGGCGTCCGAACCGGCGTCGGCGGCGGCCGGCTCGGACGTCTCGCTGATCTTGCGGTTGTTACGGATGACGACCCGCGGCCCGTCGCCGGCCTGCTCGGCGGGCGCGGAGCCACCCGGCGCCGACCCGGTCGCACCCGGGTCGGCAGCTCGTGGCTTCTCCGTCATGGGGCTACCTCATCCCTCTGCCGTGGTTCCGTGTCCGGGGACGAACCGTCACTTCTTGTCCTTGTCCTCGTCCACGATCTCCGCGTCGACCACGTCGTCCGCGCCACCGGCGGGGCCGCCGGCCTGCGGGCCACCGGTCGCCCCGGCGCCGGCGGCACCCGCCGCACCCGGGCCGGCCTCGCCCGGCTGCTCGCCCTGCTGGTTGTAGAGCAGCGAGCCGGCCTGCTGGGAGACCTGCGCCAGCTTCTCGTGCGCCGACTTGATCTTCTCGATGTCCTGGCCGCCGAGCGCGCCGCGCAGCTCGCCGAGCGCCTCGTTGATCTGGTCACGGGACTCCGACGGCAGCTTGTCGCCGCTCTCGGCCAGGAACTTCTCGGTCTGCCACTGAAGCGCCTCGGCCAGGTTGCGGGTCTCGGCCTCCTCGCGGCGACGCTTGTCGTCCTCGGCGTGCTCCTCGGCGTCGCGGCGCATCCGCTCGATGTCGTCCTTCGGCAGCGAGGAACCGCCGGTGATCGTCATCTTCTGTTCCTTGCCGGTGCCGAGGTCCTTGGCGTGGACGTTGACGATGCCGTTGGCGTCGATGTCGAAGGTGACCTCGATCTGCGGCACGCCGCGCGGCGCCGGCGGGAGGCCGGTCAGCTCGAAGGTGCCGAGCTTCTTGTTGTAGGCCGCGATCTCCCGCTCGCCCTGGAACACCTGGATCAGCACCGACGGCTGGTTGTCGTCCGCCGTGGTGAAGACCTCGGAGCGCTTGGTCGGGATGGTGGTGTTGCGCTCGATCAGCTTGGTGAAGATGCCGCCCTTGGTCTCGATGCCCAGGCTCAGCGGGGTCACGTCGAGCAGCAGGACGTCCTTGACTTCGCCCTTGAGCACACCGGCCTGGAGGGCGGCGCCGACGGCGACGACCTCGTCCGGGTTGACGCCCTTGTTGGGCTCCTTGCCGGTGAGCTGCTTGACCAGGTCGGTCACGGCCGGCATCCGGGTCGAGCCGCCGACCATGATGACGTGCTCGACGTCGGAGACCCTGATGCCGGCGTCCTTGACGGCCTGCTCGAACGGGCCCTTGCAGCGGTCCAGCAGGTCCTGCGTCATCCGCTGGAACTCGGCCCGGCTGAGCGTCACGTCGAGGTGCAGCGGGCCCGCCGCGCCGGCGGTGATGTAGGGCAGGTTGATGTTGGTGGTGGTGGCGGCGGACAGCTCGATCTTGGCCTTCTCGGCCGCCTCGCGGAGCCGCTGGAGGGCCATCTTGTCCTGGCCCAGGTCGATGCCGTGCTCGCCGCGGAACGTCTTCACCAGGTGGTCGATGATCCGCTGGTCCCAGTCGTCGCCACCGAGGTTGTTGTCACCGCTGGTCGACTTGACCTCGACGACGCCCTCGGCCAGCTCCAGCAGCGACACGTCGAAGGTGCCGCCGCCGAGGTCGAAGACCAGGACGGTCTGCTCCTTGGAGCCCTTGTCCAGCCCGTACGCCAGGGCCGCCGCGGTCGGCTCGTTCACGATCCGCAGCACGTTGAAGCCGGCGATCTCGCCGGCCTCCTTGGTGGCCTGGCGCTGGCCGTCGTTGAAGTAGGCCGGGACGGTGATCACCGCGTCGGTGATCTGCTCGCCCAGGTACGCCTCGGCGTCCCGCTTGAGCTTCATCAGCGTGCGGGCCGAGATCTCCTGCGGGGTGTACTTCTTGCCGTCGATGTCGACGGACCAGTTGGTGCCGATCTCCCGCTTGACCGAGCGGATCGTCCGGTCCGGGTTGGTCACCGCCTGGCGCTTGGCGACCTCACCGACGAGCACCTCGCCGTTGCGGGCGAACGCGACGATCGACGGGGTCGTCCGCGAGCCCTCAGCGTTGGCGATGACGGTGGGCTCACCGCCCTCCAGGACGCTGACGCAGGAGTTCGTCGTGCCGAGGTCGATACCGACCGCACGTGCCATCTTCGCTTCCTCGCTTCATCACGTTGTGGGCAGGTGACGGGCGACGCCCGTCGAGCTGCCCGGCGGGCGTCGCCCGCAGCGACCCCACCACAAGTTGAGTGAACTTGACTCAATAGTGCCACGCCCCGCGAAATCGTCAAGTCGGGGTTGAGTCGACCCGACGCAACCCCAGGCGACCCGAGGCGACCCCAGGTTGGTACCGACCGGTTGTTTTCCCTTGCGTCGGTCGGGCACGCTTTAGCGGTGACGACGCACGGCGATCCCGCCATCCCGGCCGGCACGCCCACCGTCGCAGCCCGCACCGGCCCCACGGACGCCGGGGAGGACCGGCCCGCCACCACCGGGGACGACAGCCTGCCCGCCGCACTGGCCGGCCTGCGCGCCGCGATCGGGGCGGCCCGGTTCCCGCTCGCGCTGCCCTCCGCCGAACCCGCCCGGCGCTCCGGCGCAAGCCTCACCGACCAGCTCGACGACTACCTGCTGCCCCGACTGCGCCGGCTCGACGCGCCGCTGCTCGTGGTGATCGGCGGGTCCACCGGCGCGGGCAAGTCCACCCTGGTCAACAGCCTGGTGCAGGCGCGGGTGAGCGCCGCCGGGGTGCTCCGCCCGACCACCCGCTCCCCGGTGCTGGTCTGCAACCCGGCCGACTCGGGCTGGTTCCGCAAGGGCGAGCTGCTGCCCGGCCTGACCCGCACCACCGAGCCCAGCGAGGATCCGCGCACCCTGCAACTGGTCACCGCCCCGGCCCTGCCGGCCGGGCTGGCCTTCCTCGACGCCCCCGACATCGACTCGGTGGTCGACGCCAACCGGGCCCTCGCCGGCCAACTCCTGGCCGCCGCCGACCTCTGGCTCTTCGTCACGACCGCCGCCCGCTACGCCGACGCGGTCCCCTGGGAGCTGCTGCGCAGCGCCCGGGCCCGGGGCGCGGTCATCGCCATGGTGCTGGACCGGGTGCCCCCGGAGGCGGCCGACGAGATCGCCGCCCACCTGTCGGAGATGCTCGCCGCGCAGGACCTGGGGGCGGCCCCGCTCTTCGTGCTGCCGGAGACCTGGGTCGACGGGCAGGGCCTGCTGCCCGAGCGGGTCACCGCGCCGCTCGCCGCCTGGTTCGCCCGGCTGGCCGCCGACGCCGACGCCCGCGCCGCCGTGGTCCGGCAGACCCTGGACGGCGCGCTCGCCGCGCTGCACCCGGCGGTCGAGGTGCTCGCCGACGCCGCCGAGGAGCAGGTCACCGCCGCCGACGCGCTCGACGAGCGGGTGCGGGCCGCGTACCGGGGGGCGCACCGGACCGTCGAGCAGGGGCTGAAGGACGGTCGGCTGCTCCGCGGCGAGGTGCTCGCCCGCTGGCAGGAGTTCGTCGGCACCGGCGAGTTCTTCCGCACCCTGGAGGCCCGTATCGGGCAGCTCCGCGACCGGGTGGTGGCGGCGGTCACCGGCCGGCCCGCGCCCGCGTCGGAGCTGCGGGACGCGATCGAGTCCCAGCTGGTGACCCTGCTGCGGGGCGTCGCCGCCGAGGCGGCCGAGAACGCGTACACCGGGTGGAAGGCCCATCCCGCCGGGGCGGCGCTGCTCGAACCGGGGCTCGCCCATCCCGCCGCCGACCTGCCCGAGCGGGCCGAGCGGCTGGTGCGGGAGTGGCAGCGTGGCGTGCTGGAACTGGTCCGCGCCGAGGGCGGCGACCGCCGCTTCGTGGCCCGGACGGCCGCGTACGCGGTGAACGCCACCGGGCTCGCCGTGATGATCGCGGTGTTCGCCTCGACGGCGTTCATCCCCACCGGGCTGGAGCTGGCCACCGGGGCCGGCACGACCGTCGCCGCGCAGACCGTGCTCCAGGCGATCTTCGGCGACCAGGCCGTGCGTACGCTGGCCGCCAAGGCCCGGGCCGACCTGCTGGACCGGGTGCGGGCCCTGCTCGACGACGAGGCCGCCCGCTACCTGGACCGGACTGCGCAGGCGCGGCCCGCCGCGGACACCGCGGAGGCGCTGCGCGGGGCCGCCAACCGGGTGGAGATCGCCCGGAACCGCAGCGGCCTCGCCGGCGCGGCCGTCGCGGGCCTGCCCGGCACCGAGGGTGAGGGGTCATGACCAACATCGTCGGGCGGATGCGCGAGGCGTTCCGCGGTGACCAGCGGGTCGACGCCGACGCGCTCATCGCCCGCCTCGACGCCGTACGCCGGTTCCTCACGGTCGTCGACGGCCACCTGCCGGACGCGCAGCTCGTGGCGGCGCACACCCTGGTCGAGCGGGCCGGCACCCGGTTGGCGCTCTCCCGCGACCACACCGTGGTGGCCCTCGCCGGCGCGACCGGCAGCGGCAAGTCCAGCCTGTTCAACGCGCTCGCCCGGATGGAACTCTCGTCGGTCGGGGTGCGCCGCCCCACCACCGGCGTCACCCACGCCTGCGTCTGGGGGCCGCTCGACGGCGGCAACCGGCTGCTCGACTGGATCGGCGTGCTGCCCCGGCACCGGTTCGTCCGGGAGAGCGTGCTCGACGCCGACGACGAGTCCTCTCTGCGCGGGCTGATCCTGCTCGACCTGCCCGACTTCGACTCGGTGCAGCGGTCCCACCGGCTGGAGGTGGACCGGCTGCTCGGCCTGGTCGACCTCGTGGTCTGGGTGGTCGACCCGCAGAAGTACGCCGACCGCGTCATCCACACCAGCTACCTGAGCGAGTTCCACCGGCACCGGGACGTCACCCTGGTCGTGCTCAACCAGGCCGACCGGCTGCCGCCGGCCGAACTGCCCCGGGTGCTGGCCGACCTACGCCGGCTGCTCGACGCCGACGGCCTGGACGGCGTACCGCTGCTGGCGACCACCGCCGTCGACCCGGCCGGCATGGCGGGGCTGCGGGAGGCGCTGGAACGCACGGTGGCCGAGCGGCAGGCCGCGCTGCGGCGGCTCCAGGGCGACGTGGACGCGGTGGTCGCCGGGCTCGACGAGCTGGTCGGGGGCGCCTCGCCGGCCGTCGGGCCGGACGACGCCGCCGTCACCACGCTGCACCGGGCGCTGGCCGGCGCGGCCGGGGTGCCGGCGGTCGCCGAGGCGGTCGAGCAGGCGTACCGGCACCGGGGCGGCGCCACCACCGGCTGGCCGCTGGTCCGGGGCTGGCGGCGGCTGCGGCCCGATCCGCTGCGCCGGCTGCACCTGCCCGGCCCGGCCGCCGGCCGCGACGAACCGGCGGAGAGCCTCGTCGCCGCGACCTCGGTGCCCGACCCCACCGCCGCCCAGCGCTCGGCGCTCGGGCTGGCGATCCGCTCGGTGGCCGACCGGGCCGGGGCGGACCTGCCCGCCGCCTGGCCGGCCGCGGTGACCGCCGCCGCCCGGTCCCGCCTCGGCGACCTGCCGGACGCGCTGGACCGCGCGGTGGCCGGCACGGACCTCGGCATGGACCGGCGACCGCTCTGGTGGCGGATCGTCGGCGGCCTCCAGTGGCTGGTGACCCTGGCCGCGCTGGCCGGGCTGGGCTGGCTGGCGCTCGGCTACGGGCTGCGCGCGCTGGGCCTGCCGGCGTTGGAGCACCCGATGGTCGGCGAGGTGCCGCTGCCCACCCTGCTGCTCCTGGGCGGCCTGCTCGCCGGGCTGCTGGTGGCCGCCCTGACCAGGCCGGTCATCCGCTGGGCGGCCCGCCGGGCCCGTCGCCGGGCCGAACGGCGCCTCACCGCCGCGGTGGCGGCGGTCGGCGAGGAACACGTGCTGACGCCGGTACGGGCGGTGCTCACCTCCTACGCCGAGGCCCGCACGGCACTGGGGGAGGCCGCCGGCCGCTGAGCCGGAAATCCCGTCCCCCGGCAACCGCAGGTCGGCGGCGTGGCGCCGCGACGCGTGCCGGACGCTCGGGTCGCTCGTACCGTCCGGAGGCGGGCGGCGGCGTAGGGTCGGTGGATGGGAACGCCTCAGACCCCGTACGACGCGGTGCTGCACGCCGCCCGCGACGTGGCCAAGCTGGACAACGCCCTCGACGCGGAGATGCTCGGCGCGGCCCTGCTGGGCAGCGTCTACTCGGTCGCCGAGACCGAGCGTGACGCCGCCGTCCGGGACTTCGTGGCCGGCTTCCTGGCCGCCACCTCCCGCCGCCGCTCGGCCGCGGCGACCACCATCCGCTCCGTCTTCGCCGCGCTGGTGCCCGACGCCGAGGGCGCCGGCCGGGTCCGCCCGGGCGCCGCCACCCCGTCCTGGGCCGCCCAGCTCGGCCGCGTGCACCTGACCGGCTGCTGGTCCTACGGCGACGTGTACGGCGACCAGACCTCCTACCTGGCAACCTTCGCCTACGACGACCCGGCCGGTGGCTCGGCGCACGCCGTGGTGACGCTGCTCGACCACAACATCGGCATCACCAAGGACGTCTTCGTCGGCGGGCCGCCCGACCGGATCCTCGACCAGGTCCGGCAGATGTGCGCCGGCGACGAGCTGACCTGGTTCCGCGACGAGGAGCCGACCCGGATGCGCGCCGAGGTGACCCGCCACCTGGCGATCACCGACGGCCTGACCGAGCTGCCCGAGGAGGGCTCGCTCGCCACCGACCGCGCCCTGCTCGGCGCCCGGTTGGCGCTGCTGCCACAGGCGGCCGGGGCGGCCCCCGCACCCGCCGCGGAACCCCTCTCCGCCGCCGAGCGTACGGACCTGGTCCGCCGGTTCCTCGCCGCACCGGAGGCGGCCCGGTTCGGCCTGGACGCCATCGACGGGGCGGAGCTGGCCTCGCTGCACTTCTGCCTCAGCCTGCTGCTGGACCACGCGGCCAGCTTCCCGGACGCCGACCCGATGCGGTGGAGCCCCACCGTGGCCGGGCTGTTCCTGCTCGACTGGGTGCACCGGAGGGCGGTGCTGGACATGGACGACGCCGCACTGCTGCCCCGGGTGCTGCGCGCCTGGACGGGGTACGCCGCCCGCAAGCGCGGGCTGCCCGAGCAGGCGGCGGCGCAGACCGACACGGCCATCGAGGAGATGGTGCCGGAGTTCGCCCGCCTCTACAGCACCGGCGAACGCCGCAGCCCCGCCACCGCCGCCGTCGCGCAGCTGATGGCCGACGGCGTCGACCCCGACGACCCGGCCGCCCTGGGCGCCTGGATCGAGGCCAACCGCCACCGCCTGACCGACGACCCCGCCTGACCCTCCCTCCCCTCCCACCCCCCCGCACCCTCCCCACGCGCGTCACCCCGCCCCACGCGCGTCGATCATGCAGTTGTGGTGGGCGAAAAGCAGCATTGCGCGGCTTTTGCGGGGCACCACAACTGCATGATCGACGGCCTTGCCGGGGGGGTGCGCATCGTCGGCCTTGAGGGGGATGCGCATCGTCGGACGGGAGGGAAGAGGGGCCGGGGGCGGGTCAGCGGAGGGGGGCGAAGACCAGGGCGGCGACCAGGGCACCCAGGGCAAGTCCCGCGACCACCTGGGGCACCGTGTGGTCGCGTAGGCGGACCCGGGACCAGCCGACCAGTACGAGCAGCGGCGCCGTCGCCAGCAACCCGGCCCCGAACGTGAGCACCAGCACGACCACCGTCCCGGCGGCCACCGCCGAGTGGATCGACATCTTCCACCAGTGGCTCACCGTCACGGCGACCACCAGGCCGACGAGCCCGGCCGCGGCCAGGGCCAGCACCGGGCGCGGCGCGCCGAGCACCGCGAGCAGGGACAGCCCGGCGGCGACCGAGCAGAGCCCGAACAGCAGCGGGACCCGACGCTGCTCGCGGACCCCCACGTGATGGTCGGTCAGCCGGCCCCGCCGCACCCCGCCGAGGATGTACGCGAACGGGATCCCGCTGACGAAGAGCGTGGCCAGCAGCCCCCAGGCCAGGCCGTGCGCGCCCTGGGCGCTGTGCCAGCCGACCGCCAGCGTCAGCGCCGAGACCAGCACAGCGGGCGCGGTCAGCTCGGTCACGAACCGGGCGAGCCGGAGGCCCCTGCCGGGTGGCGGCGCGGCGGCCGGACGGGTCTGGGGTTCCGCGTCCGAACCGCCCGTCCCGCTCAGCGCCCCGCCTCTGCTCCACCGGGCCGCCGCCCGGACCCGTCCCCTGTCCGCAGCCCGGCGCTCCGACAGGGCCGGGCCCGGCCGTGGATCACCTGCCGTCGACCGTCACCGTACCCGTGACCTGCCCCCGTGGTGCCCGCTCCGGCCGGGACCGGCGGTCGGACCGGAGTCGACGGTCGCGCCGGGGTCGACAGTCGGGCCGGGATCGTCGGTTGAGCCGGGACGATCGGTCGGACCGGGGTCGACGGTCGGACCGGGGTCGACGGTCGGACCGGGGTCGACGGTCGGACCGGGGTCGACGGTCGGACCGGGGTCGACGGTCGGACCGGGGTCGACAGTCGGGCCGGGACCGTCGGTCGCGCTGGGTGCCGGGGTCGCCGTGGGTTCGGGCGGCGGCAGCGAGAGGGTGCCCGTCGGCTCCACCGACGTCGGTTCGCCGCTCGGCGTGGGTGCCGGACTCGGGCTCGGGCTCGGCGTGGGCGACGGCGACGGCGACGGCGACGGCGACGGGCTCGGGGACGGGGACGGGGACGGCTTCGGGGGTGGGCTCGTCGGGGGACGCGGGGCCGGTCGGCCGCCGGGCCGGGGCGGGGGCGGGGGCTTCGGATGCGCCGCCGGGCGGTGCGCTGGCGGCGGGGCCGGCGCGGCGACGACCGGCGTACGCGGGAAGGGCGGGACGGTCCACCAGTCGCCCGGGGCGGCCACGGCGGGGGACGGGGTCGACGGGACGACCGGCGGCTGACCCGTCGCCGGCACCGGGATCACCACGGGGCCGACCGAGGGTGTCGGCAGGAACGGGGTGCTGCTGTCCGGCAGGGCCGTGCTGCCGACGGTGGCGGAGCCGGTGCTGATCGCGGCGAGGACCGGCATCGACGCGGTGCCGGCGAGCAGCGCCACTGTGAACAGGTAGCCCCGGGACGGCCCGCCCGAGCCGGGAGCCCGGTGCGCCCCGACCAGCCTTCGGTAGCCACCGGGGGCGCGATGCCGGCCGAGGAAGGGAGTGGCGGGATCTTGGGCTGGCTCGGACACCACGCACTCCCTTTCGTCGGCTCCGGCGGCGGACGGCCCGGTACGGCGACCGCCCCGGAGCGCCCGGCGAACCGCCCGGACGCGTGGAAGCGGCAAACCGCCCGACGCGGACGATCCCGCGCCAATCAGCCTGGACCAGTGACGTTGTGTCGGCCAACCCTGTACAGCGTGTCGACACGCGTATATGGCCGAACGGTGACGAACCATCGCCGGATCGGCCGCGCGTCGATGCAACGGACACCGGGTCCTTCGTGCGACGAAGCGGGCCACCACCACGGCGCGGGACAGGCGCAGTGTGGGCGCGCTCACGTGTGATGCGAATATGGACCACGACGGCAACGCAGCCACGACCTCCGCGCACCCCCGCGGCAGGCGCGGCTGGGCGCCGGCGCTCCCGAACCGGGTTCGGCCAAGAATCCGGCTCACGCCGCGCGGCAACCCCCACCGGGGCTAGGCGCGGCCGCCAGGAACCCGTCCGGCACCAGCCGGGCAGGCGCACGAGTTGCGCGGCCGGGTGACCCCCCGGTGCCGACGCAGACAGACAGGGAGAGACGGATGGCAAAGGGCGACCCCGGGGTCTCCAGTCGCGGCCGACGGGCCGCACCCCGGTCCAGGAAGGGCGCGACCGGCGACCCGCAGCTGGTGCAGCTGCTCACTCCGGAGGGTGAGCGGATCGAGAGCGCGACGGGCCCGGACGGGACCGAGTACCGCGTCGACTTCACCGACGAGGAGTACCGCGGGCTCTACCGCGACCTCGTGCTGGTCCGCAAGCTCGACGCCGAGGCCACCGCGCTGCAGCGCCAGGGCGAGCTGGGCCTGTGGGCCAGCCTGCTGGGCCAGGAGGCCGCGCAGGTGGGCTCGGGACGCGCGCTGCGTACGCAGGACATGGCCTTCCCGACCTACCGGGAGCACGGCGTCCTCTACTGCCGGGGCATCGACCCGATCATGCCGCTCGGCCTGTTCCGGGGCGTCGACCAGGGTGGCTGGGACCCGAACGAGTTCAAGTTCAACATGTACACGATCGTGATCGGGGCGCAGACCCTGCACGCGACCGGGTACGCCATGGGCGTCCACATGGACGGCAAGACCGGGACCGAGGACGGCGAGGCGGTGATCGCCTACTTCGGCGACGGCGCCACCAGCCAGGGCGACGTCAACGAGTCGTTCGTCTGGGCCAGCGTCTTCAACGCCCCGCTGGTGTTCTTCTGCCAGAACAACCAGTACGCCATCTCCGAGCCGCTGGAGCGGCAGACCCGCGTGCCGCTCTACCAGCGGGCGGGCGGCTTCGGCTTCCCCGGCGTCCGGGTGGACGGCAACGACGTGCTCGCGTCGTACGCGGTGACCCGGCACGCGCTGGACAACGCCCGGCTCGGCCAGGGCCCCAGCCTGATCGAGGCCTACACCTACCGGATGGGCGCGCACACCACCTCCGACGACCCGACCCGCTACCGGATCGCCAGCGAGGTCGAGGCCTGGCAGGCGAAGGACCCGATCGCCCGGATGAAGGCGTTCCTCACCAGGCAGCAGATCGCCGACGCGGACTTCTTCGCGGCCGTCGACGAGCAGGCCCGCACCGAGTCGGTGCACCTGCGCGAGCGGGTGCTCGCCATGCCCGACCCGGAGCCGGTGACGATGTTCGACCACGTCTACCCGCACGGGTCCCCCGAGCTCGACGAGCAGCGGGCGCAGTTCACCAGCTACATGGAGTCGTTCGAGGGGAGCGCCCACTGATGGCCACGGAGACGCTCAGCCTCGGCAAGGCCCTCAACACGGGCCTGCGCAAGGCCCTGGAGAACGACCCGAAGGTCGTCATCATGGGCGAGGACGTCGGCAAGCTCGGCGGCGTCTTTCGGATCACCGACGGCCTCCAGAAGGACTTCGGCGACCAGCGGGTGATCGACACGCCGCTCGCCGAGTCCGGCATCATCGGCACCGCGGTCGGCCTGGCCATCCGCGGTTTCCGGCCGGTCTGCGAGATCCAGTTCGACGGCTTCGTCTACCCCGCGTACGACCAGATCGTGTCGCAGGTGGCGAAGATGCACTACCGGTCGCAGGGCAAGGTCCGGATCCCGATGGTCATCCGGATCCCGTTCGGCGGCGGCATCGGCGCGGTGGAGCACCACTCCGAGTCGCCCGAGGCGTACTTCGCCCACACCGCCGGCCTGAAGGTGGTGTCCTGCGCCAACCCGCAGGACGCGTACACGATGATCCAGCAGGCCGTCGCCTCGGACGACCCGATCGTCTTCCTGGAGCCGAAGCGACGCTACTGGGAGAAGGGCCCGGTCGACCTGGACGCCCCGCTGTCCGGGGCGTACCCGCTGCACTCGTCCCGGGTCGTCCGGCCCGGCACGGACGCCACGGTGCTGGCGTACGGCCCGATGGTGCGGACCTGCCTGGACGCGGCGACCGCCGCCGCCGAGGACGGCCGGGAGCTGGAGGTCATCGACCTGCGCTCGCTCTCCCCGCTGGACCTGACCGCCGCGTACGAGTCGGTGAAGCGCACCGGCCGCTGCGTGGTCGTGCACGAGGCCCCGGGCAACCTGGGCCTCGGCTCGGAGATCGCGGCCCGGATCACCGAGGAGTGCTTCTACTCCCTGGAGTCCCCGGTGCTGCGCGTGACCGGCTTCGACACCCCCTACCCGGCCGCCCGGGTGGAGGAGGAGTACCTGCCCGACCTCGACCGGGTGCTCGACGCCGTCGACCGCACCTTCGGCTGGTGAGCGGCATGTCGCGGATCAAGGAGTTCAACCTGCCCGACCTGGGCGAGGGCCTGACCGAGGGTGAGATCCTCGCGTGGCTGGTCAAGGTCGGCGACGTCATCGAGCTGAACCAGCCGATCGTCGAGGTGGAGACGGCCAAGGCGGCCGTCGAGATCCCGGCGAAGTGGGCCGGCCAGGTGCAGGCAATCTTCCACCCGGAGGGGAGCACGGTCGAGGTCGGCACGCCGATCATCGCGATCGACACCGACCCGGGCGCCGGCCCGATCGAGGCGTCGACGACCGGTGCGCCGGCCGCCGCCCTGCCCACCCCGTCGGCGGCGTCGCTGGCCGCGGTCGAGGTGGCGCCCACCGAGGGCGCGGTCGAGCCGGGCCTGATCGGCGGTCCCGCCCCGGGTGGGCGTACCGCCGTGCTGGTCGGCTACGGCCCGCGGAACACGGCGGCCAAGCGCCGCCCGCGCAAGGGCGACACCCCGGTGCCGGCCCAGGCGGCGGCCCCGGTGGCCCCCGTCGCGCCGGCGTCGCCCGCCCCGGTGGTCACCGCGCCGTCGAACGGCCACGGCCCGGCCGGTGGGCCGGTGCTGGCCAAGCCGCCGGTACGCAAGCTCGCCAAGGACCTCGGCGTCGACCTGGCCACGCTGACCGGGTCGGGCCCGCTGGGCTCGATCACCCGGGAGGACGTACAGCGGGCGGCGAGCGGGACCACGGCGGCGGCCGAGCCGCTCGCGGTGTCGGCCCCGGCCACGGTGGCCGCGAGCTTCGGCGCGGACCGTGAGCAGCGCATCCCCGTCAAGGGGGTACGCAAGCTCACCGCCGAGAACATGTCCCGCTCGGCGTTCACCGCGCCGCACGTCACGGAGTTCCTCACCGTCGACGTGACCCGGGCGATGAAGGCCCTGGACCGGCTCCGCAACCGGCGGGAGTGGCGCGACGTGCGGGTCTCGCCGCTGCTGCTGGTGGCCAAGGCGGTGCTGCTGGCGGTCAAGCGCCACCCGATGGTCAACTCGACCTGGGCCGGCGACGAGATCGTCGTCAAGGACTACGTCAACCTGGGCATCGCGGCGGCCACCGAGCGCGGGCTGATCGTGCCGAACATCAAGGACGCCGGCCGGCTCTCGCTGCGCGAGCTGGCGGACGCGATGACCGACCTGGTGCAGACGGCCAAGGCCGGGAAGACCTCGCCGTCCGACATGTCCGGCGGCACGCTGACGATCACCAACGTCGGCGTGTTCGGGGTGGACACCGGCACGCCGATCCTGCCCCCGGGCGAGTCGGCGATCCTGGCCTTCGGCGCGGTCCGCGAGATGCCCTGGGTGCACAAGGGCAAGGTCCGGCCGCGTCAGGTCACCACGCTGGGCCTGTCCTTCGACCACCGGATCATCGACGGTGAGCTGGGCTCGAAGTTCCTGCGCGACATCGGGGAGTTCCTGGCCGATCCGGAGGCGGCACTGCTCGCCTGGACCTGACCGGTCTCGACACCAGCCACGGCCGGTGTGCACGGGTTCACGCCCGGCACACCGGCCGTGTCCGTTGGGGGCGGGGTTCACGCCTGACACACCGACCGTTCACCGTCGGCACACGGAAACGTCGGTCAGCCGGCCTCCATACCTTCGATTGTTCGGCAGGTGTCCCAGCTCACCTAAGAATCGATGGAAGTTGCGGCCGTCTTGGGGTTCAATGGAGACATCAAGGGGCTGACAACCGAATAGCCAGGAGGAGAGACCCGTGAGCATGATCGAGCGAATCCGTAACCGCCGCGACGCCAACCGCCGCGCCCGTGCCATCGAGCACGCGCTGCGTTCCGCCAACTCGCCCGCGGTCCGCGAAGAGATCCTCGCCATCGCCCAGCGTCACATGAGCTGACGCCCAGGACCTTTCTCACCCTCCTCCAGATCGACGACCCGCCCGGTCCACCCGGACGGGTCGTCGGCGTTTCGCAGCGGTTGACACCGGGATTCCACCTCGCCCCAGCGCCCGGTACGGTGGGCTTCGGTCGTCGCCCGCCGACCCGGAGCAGTCGAGTCGATAGAAGCCGCTCGACACCATCCGGCCACGGGGAGTGACGGCCGTGCTCCCCGGGCGCCCTCGGGCGGTCACCGGATACGGTGCGGGGAGCCGGCACGGCCGGTACACCGGCGACGCCGGCCACCCTGCCGAGCAGACCGATCGGCAGCGGCGGCCGACAGGTGATGGAGGAGGCGCACGCATGACGTCCGAGGGCACGCACCACCCCGGCCAGCAGCCGGACGAGGTGTCGCCGGGCGCCGGCGGACCGGCGCCGTACGGCGACCGCCCGGCACCGCAGGACAACGGATACGGCGCTGGCGCCCCCGACCTGGGCTGGGCGCCCCCGCCCCCGTCGGGGCGACCGAACCCGCCCGCCTGGGGCGCGCAGGGTGAGCAGCAGCAGGCCCCCGCGTGGGCCGCCCAGGCGCCGCAGCAGACCGACCCGGCCCAGCCCGGCCAGTGGGGACCGGCCGGCGGATCGCCGCAGCCGGCGTGGCCGGGCACGCAGGAGCAGCCCGTGCGACCACCGTGGCGACAGCGGCTGCCGGCAACGCCAGGGCGAATG
>NZ_JBFABB010000015.1:0-93742 GCF_040640035.1 Micromonospora sp. NPDC023633
GATCTCGGGCCGCGCGGGGCCGGGCCGGCTCCGCCGAGCGGGCCGTGCTGCGGCTGGCCCGGCCGTACCTGAACCGGCTGCTCGGGGCCGGGCTACTCGCCGCCGCCACCGAGTTCGCCGGCCTCGCCCTGATGGCCACCGCGACCTGGCTGCTGATGAGCGCCGCCGGCCGCCCCCCGCTGGACCGCCTCACCGTGGCGATCGTGGCGGTCCGGGCGCTTGCGATCAGCCGGGGCGTGCTCCGCTACACCGAACGGCTCGCCGGGCACGACGCCGTGCTGCGGCTGGTCACCGACGTCCGGGCCCGGGTCTTCGGCACCCTCGCCGCCCGCCCGACGGCGCGGCAGCGCTCCGGCGACGCGCTGAGCCGGCTCGTCTCCGACGTGGAGGCGGTCCAGGACCTGCTGCTGCGGGTGCTGGTGCCGGCCTCGGCGGCGGCGCTGGTCAGCGTGCTCGCGGTCGGCGGGGCGGCGCTGATGTCGCCGGCCGCCGCCGGGGTGCTCGCGGTCGGGCTGCTGGTCGCCGGGGTCGCGCTGCCCGCACTCGCCACCGCGCTGACCCGGCGCGCCGCCGCCGAGCTGGCGCCGCTGCGCGGCGCCCTCGCCACCGACGCGGTCGACCTCATCCACGGGGCCGCCGACCTGGCCGCGTTCGGGGCCACCGGGCACGCGCTGGAGGCGGCCGGGGCACGGGCCCGGCGGCTGGCCCGGTTGGAGCGGCGGCTCGCCGCCACCGGCTTCGCGGTCGACGCGGCCGGGATGCTGGTGGCCGGGCTGACCGCCGGCGCGGTGGTGCTCGCCGCGCTCGCCGACGGCGTGGACGGGGTGCTGGTCGGCGTCCTGGCGGTCGGCACGCTGGCCGCCGTGGAGATCGCGCTGGCGCTGGTCGGGGCGGCCCGGCAGTGGACCCAGCTGCGGACCGGCCTGACCCGGGTCGCCGCCCTGCTGGACGCCCCGGCGGGTCCGGCCGCGCCCGACGGCGCACCGGTCGGCCCCGGGCCGTACGACGTGCGGTTCGAGGACGTCACCGTCCGGTACCGGGAGGGCGCCCCGCCCGCCCTGGACGGGTTCAGCCTGGAGCTGCCGCCCGGCCGCCGGGTGGCGGTGGTCGGGCCCAGCGGCGCCGGCAAGAGCACCCTGGCCGCCGTCCTCACCGGCGCGGTGCGCCCCGCGCACGGGCGGGTCACCCTGGACGGGCGGGAGCTGTCGGCGTACCGGGCCGAGGGGCTGCCCCGCGCCGTCGGGGGGCTGCTCGCCGAGGCGTACGTCTTCCACGCCTCCGTGCGGGAGAACCTGCTGCTGGGGCGGCCCGACGCCGACGAGGAACGGCTGGCGACGGCGACCGCGGCGGCCGGGCTGCTGGACTGGGTACGTGAGCAGCCGGACGGCTGGGACACCGTGGTCGGCGAGGAGGGCGGCCAGCTCTCCGGCGGCCAGCGGCAGCGGCTCGCGCTGGCCCGGGCGCTGCTCGCGGCGCCGGGTGTGCTGGTGCTCGACGAGCCGACCGAGGGGCTCGACCCCGCCGCCGCCGACGCGGTGCTCGCCTCCGCGCTGGCGGCCGCCCCGGCCGGGCACTCCGTGCTGCTGATCAGCCACCGGCTCAGCGGGCTCGCCGAGTTGGACGAGATCGTGGTCCTGGACGCCGGGCGGGTGGCCCAGCGCGGCCGGCACGCCGAGCTGGTCGCCGCCCCCGGCTGGTACCGGGACCAGTGGCTGATCCAGGAGGCGGCCGAACGCGGGTACCTGGCGCTGCGCCCCTGACCTGAGTCCGACCTCCCCCGCCCGCCGGTTCCGGGTCGGGCCAGGGTTCTCCCCGACGACGCCCGGCGGCGGCCCGTGACAGGGTGGGGCCATGCGGGGCGAGAACGACGCGACGACGGTGGAGGAACGGCTGCGGGAGCTGGGCGCGCACCTGCGGGGACCGCGCCGGCTGAAGTCGGACCTGCTGACCGAGGCGCGGCACGGGCTGCTGGACGCCGTCGACGCGTACCGGGCGGACGGGCTGCCGGCGACGGAGGCGCAGCGCCGGGCGGTGGCCGAGTTCGGCTCGCCGGCGCAGCTCGCCCCGGCCTACCAGGCGGAGCTCGCGGCGGGTGCGCTGCGCGGGCTGTCGCTACGGGTCATCGCGCTCGCCGCGGTCGCGTTCGTCGCCGGTGACCTCACCTGGCAGGGGTCGAGCTGGGGCGGCTCCCCGCCGCCGGCCGCCTACCAGCTGCTGTCGGCGTCGGTGGACTGGATCTGGGCGGTGGCGTTCGTGCTGGCCGCGATCGGGCTGCTGCGGGCCGGCCGGTCGGCGCTGCGCGGCGGTGCCGCCGACCGGGCGGTGGGGGCGGCCCTCACCGGGGTCCTCGCCCTCGGCGTGCTGGCCGGCTCGGCCCTCTTCGCGTGGTCGGTCGGCCTCTGGGACGCCGCGCTCACCTGGCCCCCAATGATCATCGGTGCGGTGGCGGCCGCCGCCGGCTATCTCTGGCTCGGCCGGGCCGCCCGCACCTGGCTGCTCGCCGCCCGCTGAGCTCCTGGGCCGGGCCGGGCCGGGCCTGGTCGGGCCGGCGCGGCCGGCGGCAGTCAGGCCGGCGTGGCCGGCGCGTCGGTGTCGAGGAACCGGCCGACGGTGGAGCGGAACTCGTGCCACCCCGACCGCTCGCCGGCCAGCGCCCGCCGGCCCTCGTCGGTGAGTTGGTACGTCCGCCGCTCCCGCCCGTTGACGGTGCTCCAGGTGCTGGCCACGTGGCCGGCCCGCTCCAGCCGGCGCAGCGCCGGGTAGATGGTGCCGGTCGGCAGGTCGAGCTGGCCGTCGCTGCGGTTGCGCAACGCCTCGATGATCGCGTAGCCGTGCAGCGAACCCTGCTCGAGCACCGCGAGCAGCAGCGCGTCGAGGTGGCCGTGCAGCGCCTGGGCCTTCATGTGTAGCAACGCTACTTGTCGGCGGCCCGGTCCGCCACCGGGGTGCGGGCACCGGTCTCCCGGAGACGCCCACTAGGGTATGTGCCCAGAGTCACTCGTCGGCGGCGGACGCCGGCGGGTGGGCAACCCGAAGCACACGGAGGTCAGCGTGGCCCGCCAGTCGCCCCAACGGCCCGACGCCGACGAGCCCGAGCTCGACGACGCCGACGCCCCGGCCGAGTCCGGCACCGCAACCGTCTCTGCCGAGGCCGCCCGCGCCCTCTGGGACGAGCTGCGGATCGACCCGGTGGAAATCGCGCTGCCCGCCGGCACCGGCTACACGCTGCGGGCGTACCGGCCGGCGCGGGAGCTGACCCCGACCGACGTCGCCGAGCGCGACCAGGACGACCCGTTCCTGGCCCGCCGCCAGGTCGTGGAGGAGGACGAGGACGACGACGAGGCCGTCGTCATCCTCGACGAGGAGGTCGCCCAGGAGTTCGCCGAGAGCGACGAGGAGGAGGCCAAGGGCCGCCGCCGCGACGCGACCGACGACGAGGACGCCGAGCCGGAGTCCGAGGACGAGGACGAGGACGAGGCGGGCGACGAGGAGGTTCCGGTCTTCCTCAGCCACCGGGGAAAGCTGCTGCTCTTCAAGACGCCCGAGTCGCTGGTCAGTTTCATCCGTTCCGGGGCGCCCAACGACCTGTCTCAGCTGGACAGCTGGAACGAACTGTCCGAACGGGTGGAGCCGGCCGACGTCGCGCCGCTCGACGAGGACATCTACGAGCTCGACCTGGTGGTGGAGAACCTCCGCGGCGGGCACGACACCTGGGACCCGACGCTGCTCATCGAGGCCGGCGAGGTGGCCCGCGACCTGGCGTACGCGCTGCGGCTGCCCGCGGTGCTGGACATGCTCTCCGCCGGCTCCAGTCTGGACGACCTGGACGAGGCGCTGCGCGCCACGGTCGACGGCGGGGTCGGCGGGTTCTTCGGTCGGCGCCGACTGAAGAAAATCGGGGCACAAACCGCAAGTCTGGGTTGGCGCACCATTGTCGGCAAGATCTCTGCGGTCGTGGACTGGCGCGACTGACCCTTTACGGGGAGCATCAGTCTCTGGCAGTGAAAGCCTTGTGTCCCGGGAGGAGGACGACGCCGTGGCGCTCGTGCGCGTGTACTGCGGTCTGGCCTCGGCGGATCCGGCCGACCGACCGGTTTCGGCCGGTTCGACGCTGACGTCCGCTGTGGTCGACGACGCAGGCCGTCTGCTGCATGTCTGCGAGATCGGCGACGACCCCGCTGGCTACGCCCAGCTGGTCGCGCTGCTCGTGGAGCGGTCGGGCGGGCCGAGCGGTGCGGCCATCGCCGCCGACAGCGACGACCACACGGTCACCTCGCTGCTCAGCGCCGCCGGTCGTCCACTGGCGATCGCCGACGACGACT
This sequence comes from Micromonospora sp. NPDC023633, assembly GCF_040640035.1. Lineage (NCBI taxonomy): Bacteria > Bacillati > Actinomycetota > Actinomycetes > Micromonosporales > Micromonosporaceae > Micromonospora > Micromonospora sp. NPDC023633. The sequence goes on from NZ_JBFABB010000015.1 coordinate 4,323, forward strand.
CGGTCGACGACTTCGCCGAGCGGTTCGCCGACGACGACTCCCTGGAGGAGATGCAGTCGCCCCCGGCCGAGCGGCGCGCCGTCGGCCTGGCCCGCGCCCTGCAGGCCGGCGCCCTCTCCGCCGTCACCCTCCCGGCTCCTCGGGACCTCGCCGGCTACAAGCAGGTCCTCGCCGCGCACGCCGCCCTGGCCAGCGGCCGGCACTCCGCCGCCGTCGCGCTGCGGGAGGTGCTCCGCGAGCTCTACCCGGCCGCGTTGCGCGCGTACCCGGACCCGGCCGAGCCGGTCTCGCTGGCCGTGTTGGACGCGTTGCCCGAGCCCGGCATGCTGAGCGGCACCGTGGGCCGCGAGGGCGACGCCCCGGTCCCCGCCGAGGCGGTCGCGACGCGGCTCGCCGCCGACGGGGTCGCCGACGCCGACCAACTCACCTCGGCGGTGACCGCCCTGCGGGTGGCCATCAGCGAGACGCCCCGGCGCGCCACCGTCAACCGCGCCCTCACCTCCGCCGTGGCGGACACCGTGCGGCAGGCGGTCGCCTCCGTCCGGGCCTGCGACGCCGGCTGCCAGGCTCTGGTCGGCGCGCTCAACGACCGGGCCGGCACACCCGCCGCACCGGCCCCGGGGCGCCGCGCCGCGACCCGACACGGCGAGCCCCTCGGCGACGCCCCCAATCTCGCCCCCACCGGCGGCCTGCCCGGTCTCGCCGGCACCGGCCCACGTCCCCTCCGGCCCGCCGAGCTCGAGCCCGCCCCGACCGGTGGCCGGCGGAGCCGGCCCGAGCCCGTCTCCGGCCCGACGCCGCCCCCGGCCCCCCGGCCGCTCGGCCCGCCGCCGGTCGCACCGGCCCCCGTCACCCCGCCCCCGGTCGCGCCGACGCCGGTGACGCCGGCCGCAGTCGCGGGTCCCCCGATCTCCGCGCCCCCCTCGCGACCCGGGTCGCTGCCGAGCCGGATCGACGGCCCGACCAACCGCCCGGTGTCCGCGCCGCCGCCCCCGCCGCCGGGCATCACCCCCATCGCCCCGGCACAGCGGGGCACGGTGCCGCCCGCCGAGGCGGGGGAGCCGTTCCGCCCCACCCTGACCACCGCGGCGATCCAGAGCGCCCGCGCCGAGCGGCAGCGCACGGTGATCCCGCCCCGCCCGAAGACCGGCAGCGAGCCGGCCACGCCCACGGGCGGCTTCAGCGCCACCGACCTCAGCGTTCCCGTGCCCACGCCCCGACCGGGTCAGGAGTCCGCTCCCCCGGCCGCCCGGGCGGAGCCCGCTCCCCCCGGCTCCCGGGCCAACTGGCCGCTGGTCAACAACCCGGAGAACCCGGCCGACAGCTCCGCCAAGAACCCGGTCGCCGGCGCCTACGGCGACCGCGGCGGGCGCGGCGTCGACGCCCCGACCGATCCGGGGGCGGAGCGCCGGGTCACCCCGCCGTGGCTGGCCGACGACCTGCCCCAGGAGCCCCCGGTGCTGCGGCTGGTCGAGCCGCCGCCGCTGGCCGACCGCGCGCTGCGCGGCGGTACGGGCCCGGCTGCCGACGCGCAGCCCGAGACGCCCCCGCTGCGGCTGGTCGACCGTGAGGAGGCCGCGCGCAGTGGCCGGCCTGTCCCCCGTGACGAGCGGCCGGCGGCCCGTGACGAGCGGCCGGCGGCCCGTGACGAGCGGCCGGCGGCCCGTGAGGAGCGGCCGGTGACCGACTACCGGCCGACGTCCCGCGACGAGCGGCCGGTGGCGGAGTACCGGCCGGCGCCCCCGATGGAGCGCCGTCCCCCGCCCGTGTCCGACGAGGGCGACGGCGACCTGCTGATCTTCGCCCAGGCCAAGTCCGCCTGGTTCGTGGGGCACGACGACGAGTCCGACCTGGACTGGTCCACCACGGCCGACACCGGCTGGCAGGCGGCCGAGCAGGCCGCCCGCCCGGCGGTCGGTGCCGAGACCCCGGCCGGGCTGCCCAAGCGGGTCCCCCAGGCCAACCTCGTCCCCGGCTCCCCGCTGCGGGAGGAGCGGCCACTGCGGATCGTCCGCGACGCGGCGAGCCTCGCCGAGAACACCACCGGCTACTTCCGCGGCTGGCGCCGGGGGCAGGAGATCGGCGGGTTCGCGGTCGGCGGCCGGCCCGGTCGGGAGGCCGCCGGCGGCTGGGACTTCACCCGCGACACGGGCGACCGCGACGACGACCGGGAATACGAGTACCGCTCCGCCGGCTACCGCTCCTGATCGCCGGAAAACCGCCTCCCACCTGCGTGTTCCTGCCCACACCCGGATAATTTGACGCCGCCTCGCGGCGGCCGGGAGCATACCGGCGGAACAGCCGGCGGCAGGGGTCGCCGGGTGGGAAGGCGACTCATGGCGACATCGGCAACCAGCCCCTCCGCGTTCACCCGTCGCGGCCTGCTGGCCGCGACGGCGGGCACGCTCCTGCTCAGCGCCTGCGGGCGCGGCGAGGCGGGCGAGGGCGATCCCGTCAGGACGGTCGCGCCGAGTGGTCAGGAACTGCTGGTCGGGGTCAGCCTGGAGCTGACCGGTCCCGGCGCCGCCCTCGGCGTCCTCCAGCAACGGGCACTGGAGATCACCCTCGAGTCGCTCAACGCCAACGGGGTGCCGATCGGCGACCTGCGCCGCGCCGTACGGCTGGAGGTGCGGGACAACGCCGGCGATCCGGCGCTGGCGGCGCGGCAGGCCACCGGGCTGGCCCGCGACACCGGCGTGCACGCCCTGATCGGCGGCACCCTGGCCGAGACCTCGATGGCCCTGGTCGGAGTCGCGCAGAAGGAGCGGGTGCCGTTCCTCTCCCTCGCCTTCGGCGACGGGATCGTGCTGCCGCTGCCGCAGCGGACGTACGTCTACAAGATGACTCCGGACGCCGGCGACATGGCCCGACGGCTCGCCCGGCTCATCGCCTCGCAGCGGCTCTCCCGGGTGGCGCTGCTGGCCGCGGACGGCCTGCACGGCGACTCCGGCGTACGGGCGATGACAGCGGCCCTGCGTACGGCGGGGGTGGCGCTGGCCTCCCCCACCCGGCTACCCCGCACCGGCGGGGACCTCCACCGAGCGGCCCGCGCGGCGGCGGGCTCGCGCCCCGACGGGGTGGTGGTGTGGGCGACCGCCCCGGACTCGGCCGCCGCCGTCGAGGCGCTGCGCCGGGCCGGCTACGACGGGCCGGTCTTCCTCGACGCGGGCGCGGTGGCCGAGCAGACCCTGGAGGGCGGGAACGCGGCCCTCATGGAGGGCGCGTACGCCGTCCACCCGACCTCGCTGGGCGGGGCGATGCTCGCCAACACCACGATGTCCGCGTTGGACCGCAAGGAGTTCGTCTACCGCTACGTCCAGCTGCACGGCGGGTTCAGCGGCTTCGCCCCGTACGCGTCCGACGCGGTGCAGCTGATCGCCGACGCGGCGCGGCTCTCCACCAGCGTCGACCGTGGACGGATCCGGGCGTTCCTGCAGAACCAGGTCACCGAGGGGATGGCGGGGATGTACTCCTTCACCCCCATCCGGCACGGCGGCATGGACCAGGGCTCGCTCGGCGTCTACACAATCAGCGCGGGTGCCTGGACGCGGGTCTCCTGACCCGCGCCGCGGCCAACGACAGCGACCCGCTCTCCCGGCGCCGGCCCGTCGCCGCGCAGGCCGCCCGCTCCTGGTGACCCGGCAGCCTCCTCCCGGCCGTGCCGCGGGCAGAGTCCCTCCGGCCGTGACGCGGGCAGAGCCCCGCAGGCCGTGACGCAGGCGGCGCCCCGCCGGCCGTGGGGGCGCGAGAGGCCGGCGCACGGCGTGGGCGTTCGCGCCGAGGCGCGGGCGCGGTCGTCGACGCCGTGGCGCGGGCAGCGACGAGCGCCCGGTGGCGGCCGAGGCCGTCACCGGGCGCGGTCGCGTCGATCAGGCCGGCGCGACGGCGCGCGAGCGCCGCATGGTCAGCACGTACTCGACCAGCGAGATCAGCACGTGCTTCGTCGACTCCCGGTTACGGGCGTCGCAGGCCACCACCGGCACGTCGCCGGAGATCGCGAGCGCGTCCCGGACGTCCTGCGGGTCGTGGTACTGCATCCCGTCGAAGCAGTTGATGGCCACCAGGTACGGCAGCCGCCGGTGCTCGAAGAAGTCGATCGCCGCGAAGCAGTCGGCCAGCCGGCGGGTGTCCACCAGCACGACCGCGCCGATCGCGCCGCGGACCAGCTCGTCCCACATGAACCAGAACCGGGTCTGGCCCGGTGTACCGAACAGGTACAGGATCAGGTCACGGTCGATCGAGATGCGGCCGAAGTCCATCGCCACCGTGGTCGTCGTCTTGCCCGGCACCTGCCGGGTGTCGTCGACGTCCACGCCGGCGGAGGTCATGATGGCCTCGGTGGTCAGCGGCGTGATCTCCGAGACCGAGCCGACCAGCGTCGTCTTGCCGACGCCGAATCCACCGGCGATAACGATCTTCGCCGACGTCACGCGCCCACTCGGGGTCGGCGGGCGGTGCGACATGTCAGAGCCTGCGAAGTCCACTCAGCACCCTCTCCAGCAGTTCAGTGCCCACCGCGTCGTCCGAGTCGTCCAAGATGGTCGGCTCGTGGACCGCGACCAGGCCGTCCGTCGCCATGTCGGCGATGAGCACCCGGGCCACACCGAGCGGGAGCTGCATCCGCGCCGCGATCTCGGCGAGCGACTGCACACGTCCATCACACAGCGCGGCGATGTACTGGTGCTCGCGACCCTGACCGCCGTTGCCATTGGCAGCGGCGCGGCCGCGCACCGTCGTCTCGACGAGCGCCTCCAGCGCGATGTCGAGGCGGGGGCGGGTACGACCACGGGTCACGGCGTATGGACGGACCAATGCTCCGGTCGGTTCGTCACGATCGGCCATGTCGCCGCTCACCTCCCTCGCACCCGGCACCGGCTCCGGATGGAGCCCGTCGTCGTTGTCGTTGTCGCCCCGCCGACCTCACGGGTCAACAGGTCGTCAGCCCAGCATCCCCGCAGCCGCACGTGGCTGCGGGGTCAACGCGTCGCCCACCCGGTCGACCAGCAGGGCCATCTCGTAGCCGACCTGTCCCACGTCGCAGCTGCGGGCGGCGAGCACCGCGAACGACGACCCGTCCGAGATGGACATCAGGAACAGGAAGCCATTGTCCATCTCCACCACTGTCTGCAGCACCGCGCCTCCCTCGAAGCAGCGGGCCGCACCCTGGGTGAGGCTGACCAGGCCGGACGCGATCGCGGCCAGCTGATCGGCCCGGTCACGCGGGAGGTCCCGTGACGACGCGAGGAGCAGTCCGTCCGCGGAGACGGCGACCGCGTGCGCGACACCGGGTACCCGGTCGGCGAAGTTGGCCAGCAGCCAACCGAGATCCTGCGTAGTTGTCATCGTTCTTGCTCCTTCTGCCCGCTCCCGGCCACCGGGCCTGAGCCAGACTGCGAGGATTGCTGCCCTCCCGGAGTCGCCTCCGGGCTGGTCGGGTTGCTGTCCGACGGGTTCGTACGCCCCCGCTGCACGCCCCGATGGTAGGCCGAAAGCAGGCCCCGGACACCCTCCGGCGTACGCCGCTGCACCGAGGTGGTGGGCTTCTCCACCGCACCGGGCACCAGCTGCGCCATCGGGGTGCGCTTGGGCAGCCCCGTCGAGGTGGTCGCCGCGACCGGCACCTCGGTCGCCGCCGAGGCGGCACGCCACCCGTCGTCGGCCGCGGTCTGCCAACCCGTGGTCTGCTGCTGCGAGGGCCGGCGGTGACCGAAGCTGTCGGCGACGCCGGGGCGGGTACCCCCGTTGACCGTCGGTCCGTTCTCGCGCGGCGCTCCTCCGGCCGCCGGAGTGTCTGCCATCGGCGAGTTACCTGTCGTCCCGGGTGGTGTCGGCTGCACGTCCCGACCGTCGGCGTCGACCCGGTCGAACTGCTGGGTCGGTCCACCGTCGGTCGGCGTCTTCACGGCGGCCACCGCCGCCTCCTCCGACCCCGGGCGGCGGGTACGGAACCAGGCCGACTCGAGCTCCCGGAAGATCGGCAGCTCCATCGTCTCGTCCGCGTACCGCTGCGGGGTCTGGGCCGGCGGCGTGGTGGGCCGCGCCTGCGGGGCGGCCGGGGCCGGCGCCTGCGGAGCGGGGGCCTGGGTCGGCGCGCCGGAGCGCGACACCCGCGGCAGTTCGGTGGTCATGTCCAGCGCGGCGGCCAGACGCTCGGGCACCGGCGGGGTCGCCGGCTCGCGGTCCGCACCGGCGACCGGCGGCCAGGCGGGCGGCGCCGGCGTGCTCGGCCCGGGCGTGCCGGGGGCCTGACGATGGGGCAGCGGACCGTTTGGCGGGGCCGAGACGGGCGAGCCGGAGTACGGGTGACCGGAGACGGGCGACGCCGAGACCGGCATGCCGGAGACCGGCGGGCCGGACACCGGCGGCGCGGAGTAGGGCGCCGGCGGCGTCGACACCGGCGGGCCCGCGTAGGGCACGGGCGGCGCGGAGACCGGCGGGACGGAGTACGGCCGGGCCTCGGGGCTGCTGGGCAGCTGCCGCGGGACGGCCTGCTGCTGGCCCGTGGCGTCCTGGTCGTCGGACCGCCGCTGCGGCAGCGGGTCGATCGGCTGGCCGTTCGAGGTGCGCGGCCGGAAGGCCTCGCCGCCGTTGAAGCCGCTGGCGCCGGTCAGATCGGACCAGGCCGGCATGGACCGCGTCGTGCCGGCCGAGGCCGGCGTGCCGGCCCCGTTGCGCGGCGCCGGGTCGAACGGCCGGCCGCCCAGGGTGACCTGGTTGCCGGACTCGCCGGCGCGCTGCGTGGGCGTCGGGTTGGTCGGGCCGTTGCCGAGCGCCGCCAGCGCGCCGAAGGCCGGGGCCGGACCGAGCGGCTGCGGGCCGGGCGGCGGCAGCCCGGGCGACTGCGGACGGCCGGAGAGCGCCCGGGGCACGAGCACCGAGGTCGGCATGACCACCTCGGCGACGGTCCCCCGGTCGGTGCCCGGACGCAGCTCGACCTTGACGCCGTGCCGGGACGCCAGGCGGGCGACCACGACCAGACCCATCATCCGCGAGACGGCCACGTCCACCTGCGGCGGCTTGGCGAGCCGCTCGTTGAGGTCGTGGAGCTGGTCGGGGCTGATCCCGATGCCCCGGTCCTCCACGTAGAGCGACGCGCGGTCGCCGACGCGCCGGGCCTCCACCATGACGTGCGAGTCCGGCGGCGAGAAGGCGGTGGCGTTGTCGAACAGCTCGGCGACGAGGTGGACCAGGTCGTTCACGGCGTGCGCCGCGACCTCGATGTCCCGGTCGATCACCCCGAACTCGATCCGGGTGTAGTGCTCGACCTCGGACTGGGCCGCCCGGAGCACGTCGATCAGCGCGGCCGGCTCCCGCTGCACGCGGGTGGAGTCGGCGCCGGCGAGCACGAGCAGGTTCTCGTCGTTGCGGCGCATCCGGGTGGCCAGGTGGTCGAGCTGGAACAGCTCGGCCAGCCGGTCCGGGTCCTCCTCGCCGCGCTCCAGCCGGTCGAGGTGACCGATCAGGCGGTCGACGAGGATCTGCGACCGGCGGGCCAGGTTGACGAACATCGTGGCGACGGACGCGCGCAGCGCGGCCTGCTCGGCGGCGGTGCGGACGGCCTCCAGGTGGACCGCGTTGAACGCCTCGGTCACCTGGCCGAACTCGTCCTTGCTGCGCACCGGCAGCGGCTCGGCGATCTGGTTGGCGAGCTGCACCGGGGAGAGCTGACCGGTCACCTTGGGGTCACGCAGCCGGGCGACGGCCTGGGGCAGGCCGAACTGGGCGATGGAGAGGGCGCCCTGACGCAGCTCGCGCAGGGAGCGGGCCATCGAGCGGGCGACCAGGTAGGCGAAGAGGATCGCCAGGAGCAGCATGCTGAGCAGCAGGCCGGTCTCCAGGAACACCTGGCGCTGCACGCCGGAGCGCAGGTCCTCGGCGCCCGAGACGACCTCGCGGTCGATCTTCGTCTCGACCGTGCGGATCAGCTTGGCGTTGGCCACCATCGCCGCGTCCCACTCGTCCGCGTCGAACGGGGCGCCGGCGAGGCTGTCGGTGGTGGTGATGCCGTTGAGCCAGCTGTTGTAGGTGTTCGCCTCGCGCAGGTCGGGGCCGGCCACCACCTGGGCGTAGTACTCCTGCTCCGGCTGGCTGGCCACCACCTGGAAGCTCTGCAGCCACTGGCTGGAGCCGGTGCTGGTGGCGATGTACTCGTTGCGCAGGTTCGGGGTGAGCCGCTGCTGGATGAACGCCCGGTGCACCACGTCGCGGCGGCGGGACAGGAACTCCTTGTTCCGGGCGGTGGCCGTCGACGCGCGCATCTTGTCGCTGAGCTCGTTGTCGCCGGCGAGCTGGGTGGCCGAGTCGCGGATGCTGATCAGGTCGTCGATCAGGCCGTCGTACGCCTGCATGGCCGGGACGAGCCCGAGCTTGCCGTTGAAGACCTGGCTCCGGGTGCCGGGCAGGTCGATCAGCGTCTGGTCGATCTCGCCCAGCAGGGTGTCCAGGTTCGCCGGGAGGTCCTCGACCTCGGCCCGCTGCTGGGAGTACGGCCCCTTGGCCTCGTCGACGCGGGCGTTGGCCTGCTCGTACGCCTGCTTGTAGCGGGCGTTGTCCTGACCGCGCGGCACGCCCAGCAGGCGCAGCGCGTTGGTCCGCTCGTCCTGGAGGGTGTCGACCAGGTTGCCCGAGTAGCCGACGAGGTTGGCCAGGTCGCCGGCCCGGTTGGCGTTGTTGAGGGTCTCCAGGTGGTCGACCAGACCGCTGGTGCCCACGACCACCGTGGCGATGGTCGGCACGATCATGATGAGACCGAGCTTGGACCAGATCGGCATGTCGCGGAGCCGACCGCCCGGCCGGCGCAGACGCGACAGGAAGGAGCCCCCCGCCTTTGGCCGTTTGCTCACGTCACCGCCCTCGCGATTCCTGGACTGCGTTGCCCCTGGACAACGCCCAGCGGCCGACCCTGGGGGTCGGACCATCCGAGATTCCATCACGCTACCCCTGAAAGAGAAAGCCCAGGTTGGCCGCAGCCGGGGGTGTGATGAGATGTTGATGCAATTTGATAGCAATCCGTCTGGGCCGGAGTCACTGAAGGTAATGAATCACCCCCATCGCGTTGTCCTGCTCGCCGGCCCTTCCGGTTCCGGAAAGTCGTACATAGCGCAGCGAACCGGCCTTCCGGTGCTCTGCCTGGACGACTTCTACAAGGACGGTGACGACCCCACGTTGCCACGACGAAACGGTGCCGTGGACTGGGAGTCGCCCCGCTCCTGGGACGCTGCGGCGGCCGTGGAGACGATTGCCCGCCTGGCCAGGGAGGGCAGGGCCGAAGTACCGGTCTATGCGATCGATGCGGACCGTCGGGTGTCCACCCGGCCATTCGAGGTCGCCGGTTCGCCACTTTTCGTTGCCGAAGGGATCTTCGCGGCCGAGATCGTCGAGGAGTGCCGTCGACGGGGGGTCCTCGCCGGGGCGTACGCCCTGCGGCGGCCCCGAGGGGCGACCTTCGTCCGCCGGCTGGCCCGCGACCTCGCCGAGCAGCGCAAGGCGCCCCGGGTCTTGGTGCGCCGCGGCCTGGCGCTGCTGCGCGCCGAGCCGGCGGTGCTGCGGCGGCAGACCGGCCTGGGCGCCGAGGCGGCCCGGGCGGGCGAGGTGCTGCGCGCGGTGGCCGGTCTGCTCGCCGGCCACCCGCACCGCTCCTGACTGCCGCCGCCGTCCCGGTCAGCCCAGCAGCTTGCCGTACGCGGGCTTGATCACCTCGTCGATGATCTTCAGCCGCTCGTCGAACGGGATGAAGGCGCTCTTCATGGCGTTGATGGTGAACCACTGGAGCTCCTTCCAGCCGTAGCCGAAGGCGTCCACCAGCAGGGCCATCTCCCGGGACATCGAGGTGCCGCTCATCAGCCGGTTGTCGGTGTTCACCGTCACCCGGAACCGCAGGTCCCGCAGCAGCCCGATCGGGTGCTCGGCGATCGAGGGGGCGGCGCCGGTCTGCACGTTCGAGGACGGGCAGAGCTCCAGCGGGATCCGCTTGTCCCGCACGTACGCGGCCAGCCGGCCGAGCACCGGCTCCGGGCCGGCCGCGATGTCGTCCACGATCCGCACCCCGTGGCCGAGCCGGTCCGCCCCGCACCACTGGATGGCCTGCCAGATCGACGGCAGGCCGAACGCCTCGCCGGCGTGGATGGTGAAGTGGAAGTTCTCCCGCTGGAGGTACTCGAAGGCGTCCAGGTGCCGGGTGGGCGGGAAGCCCGCCTCTGCGCCGGCGATGTCGAAGCCGACCACCCCGGAGTCCCGGTGCCGCACGGCCAGCTCCGCGATCTCCTGCGACCGGGCGGCGTGCCGCATCGCGGTGAGCAGGGTGCCGACCCGGATCTGCCGGCCCGCCTCGGCGGCCAGCGCGCTGCCCTCGACGAAGCCGGCCAGCACCGCCTCGACCACCTCGTCCAGGGTCAGGTCCCGCTCCAGGTGCTGCTCGGGGGCGAACCGCACCTCGGCGTAGACCACCCCGTCGGCGGCCAGGTCCTGGGCGCACTCCCGGGCCACCCGCCGCAGAGACGAGGCGGTCTGCATGACGGCGACGGTGTGCGCGAACGTCTCCAGGTAGCGCTCCAGGGAACCGGAGTCGGCCGCCTCGACGAACCACCGGCCGAGCGCCTCGGGGTCGGTGGTGGGCAGCTCGTGCCCCACCTCGGCGGCCAGCTCGACGATCGTCGCCGGCCGCAGGCCGCCGTCGAGGTGATCGTGCAGCAGCGCCTTCGGGACCTTGACGATGTCCTCGTAACGGATTGTCGCGACCATGCACAGACCCTAGTCGGCGCCGCCGGGCCGGCCGACGGGACCGGCACGGTTCGGCGCTCGGCGCGCCGCCCCGCGCCACCGGCGGCCCGTTCCGGCCGGACGCCCCGCGTCGCCCGGCTGGAACCGCCGGCGGGTCAGGGACGCCAGCCGGAGCCGCGGGCGGGGGTCAGGGACGCCAGCCGTACACCCGGTCGACGGCGAGCCGGAGCACCAGGCGGCCGTCGGCGACCATCGCCGCCCGGTAGTCGGCCCAGTCGGGGTGCTCGCCGCGGATCCGCCGGTAGACCTCGACCAGCTCCTCGACGCATGCGTCGTCGGGCGCCGCCGCCGGCGGGGTGAGCGTGACCGTCCCCTCCGCGACCGCGTACGCCCCGCCGTCGGCGGTGGTGACGTGCAGGCTGGCCCGGGGATCGCGGCGCAGGTTGCGCACCTTGGCCCGGTCGCCGGTGGTGGAGCAGCGGATCAGGCCGGGCTCGGCGAGGAAGTCGAGGTTGGACAGCTGGGGCCGTCCGTCGCGGCGCAGGGTCACCAGCACGCCCCGGCCGCGCTCGCCGAACAGCTCCCACAGCCGGGCGGTCACGCCGTCACCCGCAGCGGGGCGGGGGCGGCGGTCAGCCGGGCCAGTTCGTCGAGCATCTCCGTGGCGGCTACGCCGAACAGCACGAGGCCGCCCAGCAGACGGGCCAGCCGGCCCGGCAGTTTGGTTGACATGTCACTCACCCTAGGGAGCATCTTGATGACATGTCAACAAGATGGTTAGGATGGCCGGCATGGAGCAACCACGCTGGCTGGACGAGCGAGAGCAGCGCGCCTGGCGGGGCTACCGGCGGATGCGCCGCCTGCTCGACCTGGAGCTGGCCCGGGAGCTGATGCGTGACGCCGGGCTCTCCGAGCCCGACTACGACGTCCTCTCCGACCTCTCGGAGACACCCGACCAGCGGCTGCGGCTCAGCGAGTTGGCCGACCGGATGCTCTGGTCCCGCAGCCGGCTCTCCCACCACCTGACCCGGATGCAGCAGCGCGGCCTGGTCACCCGCGAGGAGTGCGCGACCGACGGCCGGGGCGCGGTCGTCGTACTCACCGCCGAGGGCCGGCGCGCGATCGAGGCCGCCGCCCCCGGCCACGTGGCGGCCGTCCGCCGGAACCTCATCGACCTGTTGACCCCCGACGAGGTCGCCGCGCTGGACGCGCTGACCCACCGGGTGGTCGACCACCTCACCGGCCGGAACGGCGCGCGAGGCTGACCGTGGTGGTGCAGGCACCACCATCGGACCGGCGTACGCGCACCATCGAAGTGCCCCGTCCGGCTGCCTAGCGTCAGTGGCACACGGAAGAGCCGACGCGGGGAGTTGCACGTGTTCACGTCATTGGCCACAGCGGTGGTCCGCCGTCCGGGGCGGGTGATCGCCGGCTGGCTGCTCGCCATCGCCGCGCTGACCGCCGCCACCTTCGCCGTCTACGGGCCGGGCGGACCGCGCCCCGCCGACAGCCAGGCCGACATCCTGCCGGCCCGGTACGAGTCCGCGCAGGCCGCCGGCATCGCGGCGCGGATGTTCCCCGAGCAGCCCGGCAGCAGCGCGGTGCTGGTCGTCCGCCGGGCCGACGGGGCGCCGTTGACCGCCGACGACGGCGCCCGGATCGACCGGCTGCCGCAGGAGCTACGGGTCGCCGGCGTCACCGAGGTGACCCCGGGCGCGGTGGCCCCGGACGGGCGGCTGCGCCTGGCCGAGGCCCGCCTGGCCGGCGACGCGCACGAGGAGGCCACCGTCCAGGCGGTCGGGCGGCTGCGGGACGCCACCGACGACACGCTGGCGGGCAGCGGACTGGTCGCCGGCTGGACCGGTGAGGCGGCCGGCGCCGCTGACAGCTTCCTGCTGGACATGATCGTCAACGGCGCCATGGTGCTGGTGATCCTGCTCCTGCTGCTCGTCGTGTTCCGCAGCCCGACGATCGCGCTGGTCAACCTGTTCCTGGTGCTGCTGGTCGCGCAGGCCGCCACCGGCCTGCTCGCGCTGGGCGCGAAGGTCTTCGGGTACCCGCTGGACGCCTCCACCACGGGCCTGCTCCCGGTCGTGCTGCTCGGCATCGGCACCGACTACGCGGTCTTCCTGCTCTTCCGCTACCGGGAACGGCTGCGGGCCGGCGAGGACCGTCGGGCCGCGATGGTCCACGCGGTCGGCCGCATCGGCGGCCCGGTCACCGTGTCCGCGCTGGTCGTGGCGGTGGCGTTCGGTGCCCTGGTGCTCTCGCGGCTGGCCTCTTTCCGGGTGCTCGGGCCAGCCCTGGCCGTCGCCGTCCTGCTCATGGTGGCGGCCGCGCTGACGCTGTTCCCCGCCGTCTACTCGCTGCTCGGCCGCCGGGCGTACTGGCCGGCGAAGCTGGTCGCGACGGGCGACGGCGGAAAGCCGGGAGACGACGCCCTCGCACCGGCCGGTCCCGCAGCCCGCGCCGGCCGGCTGGTCGCCCGCCGGCCCGCCCGGGTCGTGCTCGCCACGGTTGCCGCGCTCCTGCTGCTCGGCCTCGGCGCGCTGCACCACCGGCCGAGCTACGAACTCGACGCGCTGCCGCCCGGCTCCGAGTCGGCCCGGGCCCTGGACTGGCTCCGCTCCGGACTGCCCGCCGGGACCCTCTCCCCGACCGACGTCTACCTCAGCGGCCCCGGGGTCGACGCCGCCAGCGCCGAACGGTTCGCCGAACGACTCACGGAGGTGCCGATCGTGGCGGCCCCAGCCGGTGTCGAGCTCAAAAACGGCGTGGCCAGGGTGCGGGTGCTGCTCGCCGAGCCGCCGTACTCGCAGCGGGCCATCGACGCGGTGGAGACCGGGTTGCGGCCCGCCGCGCACGCGTCGGCGCCGCCCGGCACCCGGGCGTACGTGGGCGGGGACACCGCGACCTTCGCCGACATCCGTGCCGTGCTCGACGAGGACCTCCGCCTGGTCCTCCCGGTGGCCGCCGGACTGATCGGGCTGCTCCTGCTGCTGATGCTGCGCGGACTGCTCGCCTCGCTGGGCCTCCTCGCCGCCGTCGCGCTCGGCTTCGCCGCCACGCTGGGCGCCAGCGTGCTGGTGTTCCAGGTCCTCGGCGGGCAGGCCGGGCTCAACTTCCAGCTGCCGCTGGTCGTGTTCCTCTTCGTCACCGCGATCGGAACCGACTACAACATCCTGATGGTCGCCCGGCTCCGGGAGGAGCTGCGCGCGGGACGCCCGCCCCGCGAGGCCGCCGAAGAGGCGGTACGCCGGGCCGGGCCGGCCGTCGCCGCGGCCGGGGTGATCCTGGCCGGCAGCTTCGGGGTGCTCGTCGCCTCTCCGATGCTGGCCCAGATCGGGCTCGCCGTCGCCGTCGGCGTGCTGATCGCCACGTTCGGGCTCTCCTGGCTGCTGGTGCCGGCGTCGACCGCGCTCACCGGCCGGGTGGCCTTCTGGCCCGCCCGTACCCGTCCCGAGCCGGCCGTGGCGTCCCTGCCGGCGACGGACGTCCCGACGGAGCGCGCCTCGGCCCCCACGCCGGCGGAGGGCGCCGCGCCGGCTGGGACAATGGCCCGATGAGCGGGGTGCGGCGGGCGCGGCGCGAGCTGACCGAGTTGGCTGTCGCGGCGGGGCTGTCCTGCGCGGGCATCGTGTTCGCGCTGGCCACGCTCCTCACCTCCGGGCTCAGCCTGCTCGGCGTCGGCCTGCCCCTGCTCGACCGCACCCTCGCCGGCACCCGGACGCTGCTGCGACGGCAGCGCCACCGGGTGCCCGGGCCGCCGGTCCGCTCGCCGTACCGGCCCGTGTCCGGCCCGCTGGCGGCCCGGCTGCGGACGGTGGCCGGCGACCCGGCGACCTACCGGGACGTCGCGTTCCTGTTCGCCCACTTCTTCTACGCCCCGGTCGCCCTGGTCCTCGCCGTGGGGCTCTGGCTCGGCGTCGCGCAGGGCCTCGCCCTGCCGGTAATCCACACGGTCGCCCCCGGCGCGGTCGACAACTACCTGGGCCTGCCGATCGACTCGCTGCGCAACGCCGCGCTGGCCGTGGTGCCCGCGCTGCTGGTGGGGGTGGGGGCGTACTGGCTGCCCCGAGGGCTGCTCCACCTGGACGAGGTGCTGACCCGTGCGCTGCTCGGACCGACCGCCCGGGCGGCCCTCGCCGAGCGGGTCGTGGAACTGGCCGACACCCGCGCGCAGAGCGTCGACGCGCAGGCGGCCGAGCTGCGCCGCATCGAACGCGACCTGCACGACGGCGCGCAGGCCCGCCTGGTCGCGATGGCGATGAACCTCGGTCTCGCCGAGGAGCTGCTGGCCCGGGACCCCGAGGCGGCCCGAGGGCTGGTCGCGGAGGCCCGCACGAGCGCCGGCACCGCCCTGTCCGAGCTGCGCGACGTGGTACGCGGCATCCACCCGCCGGTGCTCGCCGACCGAGGGCTCGCCGGCGGCCTCGCCGCCCTCGCCCTCGGCGCGGCCCTCCCGGTCGACCTGGACGTCGACCTGCCCGGCCGGCTGGCGCCCCCGCTGGAGTCGGCGCTCTACTTCACCGCCGCCGAACTGATCACCAACGCGGCCCGGCACAGCGGGGCGGCGCGGGTGGCGGTGCGGCTGCGCCGGGCCGGCACGACGGTCCGGCTGACCGTGTCCGACGACGGCCGGGGCGGCGCCGACCCGGAACGCGGCACCGGGCTGGCCGGCATCCGGCGGCGGCTCGCCGTCTTCGACGGCCGGGTCCGGATCAGCTCGCCCGCTGGTGGGCCTACCGTGGTCGACGTGGAGCTACCGTGCGAGTCGTGATCGCCGAGGACCTGGCGCTGCTGCGCGACGGGCTGATCCGGCTCCTCACCGCGTACGGCGACGAGGTGGTGGCCGCCGTGGAGACCGGCGACGAACTGCTCGCCGCCCTGCTGGAGCACCGTCCCGACGTGGCGGTGGTGGACGTCCGGCTGCCGCCCGGGCACACCGACGAGGGGCTGCGCGCCGCGCTGGCCGCCCGGGAACGGATCCCCGGCCTGCCGGTGCTGGTCCTCTCCCAGTACGTCGAGCAGCTCTACGCCCGGGAACTGCTCTCCGACGGCGCGGGGGCGGTCGGCTACCTACTCAAGGACCGGGTGGCCGACGTGACGCAGTTCGTCGACGCGGTGCACCGGGTCGCCGACGGCGGGATGGCGATGGACCCGGAGGTCGTCTCGCAACTGCTGGCCCGGCCGACCCGGGCCGCGCCGCTGCGCCGGCTCACCCCGCGCGAGCACGAGGTGCTGGCGCTGATGGCCGAGGGGCGCTCCAACGGCGCGATCGCCCAGCGCATGGTGGTCACCGAGAAGGCCGTCAGCAAGCACATCAACTCGATCTTCGCCAAGCTCGACCTGCGCGACTGCGACGACGACCACCGCCGGGTACGCGCGGTGCTGACCTACCTGGACGCCTGACGTGGACCCCCGCATCGTCGACCGGCTCCGCTGCCCGGTCTGCGCCGAGCCGCTGACCGAAGTCGCCACCGGCGGCGCCCGCGCGCTGCGCTGCCCGCGCCGGCACAGCTTCGACGTGGCCCGCCAGGGCTACGTGAACCTGCTCGCCGGCCGCGCCCCGCACACCGGGGACACCGCCGAGATGGTGGCCGCCCGCGCCGACTTCCTGGCCGCCGGCCACTACGACCTGATCTCGACCGCCCTCGCCGCCGCCGCGACGGCGGCCGTGGGCCACCTGGCGGCTCCCCGGCGCCTCCCGAGCGGGAACGAGGCCGGGGCGCGCGCCGACGGGGCGTACCCCCTGGTGGTGGATGCCGGGGCGGGGACGGGCCGGCACCTCGCGGCGGTGCTGGCGGCGCTGCCGGACGCGGCGGGTCTCGCCCTGGACGTGTCGAAGCCGGCGCTGCGCCGGGCCGCCCGGGCGCACCCGCGCGCGGCGGCGGCGCTCGCCGACACCTGGCAGCGGCTGCCCATGGCCGACGCCGGCACGGCCGTGCTGCTGAACGTCTTCGCGCCCCGCAACGGCGCGGAGTTCCACCGGGTCCTCGACCCGGCCGGGTCCCTGCTGGTGGTGACGCCGGCCGACGACCACCTCACCGAGCTGGTCGGCGCCCTCGGCCTGCTGCGGGTGGACCCGGCCAAGGCGGACCGGGTCGCCGAGAGCCTGGGCGGCCACTTCGCCCCGGCGGCGTCCACCGTGCACCGGCGGGAGCTGGCGCTGACCGGCCCGGAGGTCGCGACGCTGGTCGGGATGGGCCCCAGCGCCTGGCACACCGACCCGGCCGGGCTCGCCGCCCGGGTGGCCGCCCTCGCCGAGCCGGTCCGGGTCACCGTCGCGGTGCGGCTGACCGTCTGGCGCCCGGCACCACGCTGACCGCCCCGGTCAGGTGGAGAGGTCCACCTCTTCCCAGCCGGGAGGCTCGTCGTGGTACGGCCCGCGCAGCATCACCGCCCACTCCAGGGCCCAGCGGCGCTGGCCGATCGCGTTCGCGTCCACCAGCCCGGGCGGCGTCCGGCCGGCCCGCTCCGTCTCCAGGTACGCCCAGTCCAGGCAGTAGTGCAGGTCCAGCAGGGCCGCCGCGTCGGCGGGGTGCTGCGGGGCGGTGAGGATCCGGGCCCGCCACTGGCCGAAGGTCTCCCCGTCGGGGATGTGCGGCATCCGCTCCACCAGCCGCTCGTCGACCGGCAGGGTCGGGTCGAGCTGCTTGGTCAGCCCGAGCACCCAGGCCAGCGCGAAGAGCGCGTCGTGGTGCAGCACGAACGACCGGTGGTCGCCCTTGCCGCCGGTCACGAACTGGAACTCCGGCGGCGTGACCATGTCGACCAGGTGCGAGGCGAGCAGCCAGCTCATCGCCGCCTGCGGCGGCATCCCGAAGCAGCGGGCCAGGATCAGGTGCAGCACCGCGATGCGGGCCTCGATCTCCACCGTGGGGCGGAGCTCGATCTGGTCGCCCGGCTCCCACACGAGCGGGAACTGTGCGGGCGGCAGCGGGAGACGCAGCCGGGACAACTCGTCCAGGCTCGCCTCACGCACCTCCCGTGGATCGGGGGCAGGTACGGTCACGGCGGAAAATCCTGTCTGCTCGCGACGACTCGGCGCCGGTTGTCCCCCTGGCCAGGGAGGATAGCGGTCCGAGCGGGACAGCACCATGCCGCCCCGGCGGCCGCCGCGCTCAGCCGATCCGCTCGATGACCAGCGGCGTCGTGGCGGGCGCGACCGGCGAGATCCGCACCGCCCGCGCGGCGTCGTCCCGCGCCGCCGGGATCCGGGCGGCGTCCTCCGCGCGCAGCTCGTAGAGCGGGTCGCCCGCCCGCACCGGGTCCCCCGGGCGCCGGTGCAGCACGATCCCCGCCGGCACGCTGACCGGGTCCTCCTTGCGGGCCCGCCCGGCGCCGAGCCGCCAGGCGGCCACCCCCATGGCGTACGCGTCGATCGCCGCGACGTGGCCGTCCGCCTCCGCGCGGACCACCTCGACCTCGTTCGCGGTCGGCATCGGGGCGTCCGGGTCTCCGCCCTGGGCGCGGATCATCGCCCGCCAGGAGTCCATCGCCCGGCCGTCGCGCAGGGCGGCCTCCGGGTCGGCGTCCGGCAGCCCGGCCGCGTCCAGCATCTCGCGGGCCAGCGCCAGGGTCAGCTCGACCACGTCGGCGGGGCCGCCCCCGGCCAGCACCTCGACCGACTCGGTCACCTCGACGGCGTTGCCGATGGCCAGGCCGAGCGGGGTGGACATGTCGGTGAGCAGGGCGACCGTCCGCACGCCGTGCGCGCCGCCCAGCTCGACCATCGTCCGGGCCAGCTCGCGGGCCTGCTCGACGGACTTCATGAACGCGCCGGAGCCGACCTTCACGTCGAGCACCAGCGCGCCGGTGCCCTCCGCGATCTTCTTGCTCATGATCGAGCTGGCGATCAGCGGGATGGCCTCGACCGTCCCGGTCACGTCACGCAGCGCGTACAGCTTGCGGTCTGCGGGGGCGAGTCCCGCGCCGGCCGCGCAGATCACCGCGCCGACGTCCCGGAGCTGGGCGGTGAATTCGTCGTTGCTCAGCGCCGCCCGCCAGCCCGGGATCGACTCCAGCTTGTCCAGCGTGCCGCCGGTGTGGCCGAGGCCCCGGCCGCTGAGCTGCGGCACGGCGGCGCCGCAGGCGGCGACCAGCGGGGTGAGCGGCAGGGTGATCTTGTCGCCGACGCCGCCGGTGGAGTGCTTGTCGACGGTCGGCCGGTCGACCGTGGAGAGGTCGAGCCGCTCGCCGCTGGCGATCATCGCGGCGGTCCACCGGGCGATCTCCGGCCCGGTCATGCCGCGCAGCAGGATCGCCATGGCCAGCGCCGACATCTGCTCGTCGGCGACCATCCCCCGGGTGTACGCGTCCACCACCCAGTCGATCTGCGCGTCGGAGAGCACTCCCCCGTCCCGCTTGGTCCGGATGACATCAACCGCCGCAAAACCACTCATCACAAAAGATCTCTCTCGTCGTTATGGCGATACCGGTTCGCGGACCGCGCCCACCAGGGCTGGGGCCGACCGTGCCCGGCGGAGGGATCAAGCCTGACCGCCCGGAGCCGGGCACGGTCGGCCCCAGCCCCCAAGCTCAACCACCCCAGCGAACCGGTATCTCCATCGGCGGCTCACCCTCGCCGGCCCAGAAGATGCCGCCGGACGCGTCCACGACCACCACCCGGGGCGTACGGGCGAGGCCCCAGGCGATCGCCTCCGCCGCGTCGTCCCAGCTCGGGCCCTCCTCCAGCACGCCGGTCTCGGCGTCCTCGCTGTCGCCCGCGGACCGCTCCCAGTAGGCCGTCCAGACCTGCTGTCCGGCGGAGAGGTCAGGGTGCACGAAGACCGTGCCGCGCCCGCGCCAGGCGGCCAGCCGCTCCGGCACCACGGGCACCGGGGCCTCCCCGGTCACGGCCTCCAGGTCGGTCACGTCGAAGGCGTGCGGCAGCAGCTCGGCCATCCGCAGCGGCCCGCCCTTCGCCTCGATCAGGCACTCCGGGCCGCCCTGCTCCCAGAGCAGCTGGCGGCACCGGCCGCACGGCATCAGCGGCTCGCCGGTCGCGTCGACGCAGGACAGGGCCACGATCCGGCCGCCGCCGGTGGCGTGCAGCGAGGAGACCACGCCGCACTCGGCGCAGAGCACCACGCCGTACGCGGCGTTCTCCACGTTGCAGCCGACCACCACCCGGCCGTCGTCGACCAGGGCGGCGGCCCCGACCGGGAACTTCGAGTACGGCACGTACGCGTGCCGCATCACCTCGGTGGCGGCGGCCCGCAGCCGCTCCCAGTCGATCTCGGTCATTCCATCATTCTGCCCAATTCGCGCCGGTCAGGTACCGGCAGGGGCGTACCGACGGCTGCTCGGTCACCGGACGGCCAGCTCCGCCAGTTGCCCGGGGGTCACGGCGGTCAGGTTCGTCGCGCCCGCCGCCGCGTCGGCGGAGGACGCCTCCCCACCGGGACTGAGCAGCACGAGCCCACCCTCGCGACGGACCAGGTGCACCTCCTCGCCCTCCTCCGTCCGGACCCAGTGGTCGGCGCCGACTGCCCGGCACGGCTGCGGAACGGACGGTTCGCGGCCGGCGCGCCGGGAGATGTCGGCCCTCGTCGGCCCGCAGCTTCCGGGCGGGGCGAAGTCCGCCGGTAGCGGTACCACGTAGACCGACACCCAGCCTCCTCCCCGGTCCATCGTGATGGAGAGGAGCCGGCGGTCGACGAAGGCTCGGGCGGAGGTGACCTGGTAGCCCTCCACCTGCGGCACGACGAGCGGCAGGCCGACCTGGGCGAAGCCCTCGCGCAGCGCGTCCCGCCGGCTCTCCTTCCCGACCAGCGGCGCCACGAACCACGGCAGGAGCAGCACCAGGGCCAGTACGCCCCGGCCGACGAGTGGGAGGCGTGCCACCACGACGGCGACGCCGGCGGCGAACCCGGCCACGGCGAGCAGCACCACGAGCCACACCGGGGGCGGGACGGAGAACGGCCGGGCGGCCAGGGCGAGCCGGAGGGCGCCGCCCGTGAACGCCGCGCCGAGCAGGGCCGCCGGGGCCGGGCGCCCGACCTCCGTGGCCCGCAGCAGGAGCCACACGGCGGCGACCACCACCACCGGCCCGACGACCAGGGCGGGAAAGGCGAAGCCGAGGCAGGCGCCGATCGTGTCGGACTCGCAGGACTTCTGGAAGCGGACCTGCTCGTGCCAGAGCGCGGCGAGCACGCCGGCCCCGACGCCGCCTGGTATGGCGGCAGTGGCCATGCCACGGAACAACTCCATCGACGACTCCCAGGAAGGGGATGAGGCCCGACGGCCCGGGCCCCGCACAGTAGGCCACCAGCGGTAGGCGTAGCGGTTCCGGTGATGGTCCAGCAGCTCGGCGGGGCGGATGCCTCACCGAACGCGGAGACGACCGTGCCCGGCGGGTGCCTTCCCGCCGGGCACTGGTCCGATCAGGACTCGGTCTCCGGGTACGGCCGGCCGTCTGCGACCCGAGCCTGGCCTCGGGGCACGAGAGGGTCAGCCCTTGATGTACGGCTTGCCGTCGGCGGCCGGCGCCCGGACCCGGCCGACCAGCCCGGCCACGGCCAGGATCGTCGCCAGGTAGGGCAGCATGGCCAGGAACTGGTTCGGGATCACGCTGTTGATGGCGCCCAGGTAGGTGGCGAGCTGGTCGGCGAAGCCGAAGAAGAGCGCCGCGAGCAGCGCCCCCGTCGGGCTCCACCGGCCGAAGATCAGCGCGGCCAGGGCGATGAAGCCCTTGCCGCCGATCATGTTCTTGGTGAACGAGTAGAGCGCCAGCGTGTACGACGCGCCGCCGATGCCGGCGACCACCCCGGCGAGCAGCACGTTGCGGTAGCGCAGCCCGAGCACCTTGACGCCCAGCGTGTCGGCGGCGGTCGGGTGCTCGCCGACCGAGCGGGTGCGCAGGCCCCACCGGGTGCGGAAGAGCGCGATGTGGATGACCAGCACCAGCAGCAGGCCGAGGTAGAGGAAGATGTTGCCCCGGAACAGCGCCGGGCCGAGCAACGGGATGTCCGACAGCAGCGGGATCTCCCAGTTGCTGAACCGGGGGGCGCTGTTGTATTTCTGCGCGTTGGTCTGCATCAGCCGCTCGTAGAGGAAGCCGGTGACGCCGACCGCCAGCAGGTTGAGCACGATGCCCATGACCACCTGGTCGACCAGGTAGCGGATCGAGAAGACGGCCAGCAGCAGCGAGATGAACGCGCCGCCGACGGCCGCCGCGACCAGGCCCACCCAGACGTTGCCGGAGAGGCTGCCGAAGAGCGCGCCGCTGAAGGCGCCCATCAGCAGCTGCCCCTCGATGGCCACGTTGACCACGCCGGAGCGCTCGCAGAGCACGCCGGCCAGCGCCCCGAAGACCAGCGGCAGGGCCAGGATGAACGTGCCCCGGACGACGTTGACCAGCGGCATGAAGTTCTGCCCGGCCGGCGCGGCGGAGACCTGCCAGCAGAGGAACGACAGCACGAAGCCGACCAGGCCGACGCCGAGCACGAGGGTGAACCAGCGCTTCGGCAGCCCGGCGAGCATCGCGACGCCGGCGGCGACCGCGACGAGGCCGAAGAGGATCGCGCCGAGCGTGCCGTCGATCTTCAACGCGGCGCCGGCGGCGTCCTCGCTGAGGGTGAAGCGGGCCTGCTCGCCGGTGGCGAGCGCCCCGAACAGCACCGTCGCCAGCAGGCCGAGCGCGAGCAGCACGGCGCCGACCTTACGGGTGCGGGTCCAGAAGCCCTGGTCGACGGGGGCGACCGCGACGTCTTCGACAGCCATGGTGGACATGAGTTACCAGCCCTTCGCCAGGCTCGTCTGCAACCGGGCGGCGCGGGCGGCCCGGAGCTGGAAGATCGCCTTCACCAGGGCCGGCGCGGCGATGAAGATGACGATCAGCGCCTGGAGCACGGTGACCAGCTCCAGCGAGATCCCCGAGTAGGACTGCATCCGGTTGCCGCCGGCCTGGAGCGCGCCGAAGAGCAGCGCGGCCAGCGCGACGCCCCACGGCTTCACCCGGCCGAGCAGCGCCACC
Source organism: Micromonospora sp. NPDC023633 (assembly GCF_040640035.1). Taxonomy (NCBI): domain Bacteria; kingdom Bacillati; phylum Actinomycetota; class Actinomycetes; order Micromonosporales; family Micromonosporaceae; genus Micromonospora; species Micromonospora sp. NPDC023633. The sequence continues at coordinate 27,022 of NZ_JBFABB010000015.1, forward strand.
AGGATGCCGTCGAAGCCGATCTGCGCGACCACCAGCGGAGTCAGCGCGCTCGCGGTGGAGCCGAGCACCATGTTGGAGCCGCCGAGGCCGGCCAGGATCCCGGCGAAGACCATGATCAGGACGTACGTCCGGGTGACGCTGATGCCGGCGGTCCGCGCGGCGTCCGGGTTGGCGCCGACGGCGCGCAGCTCGAAGCCGAGCGTGGACCGGTTCAGCAGCCACCAGACCGCCCAGGTCGCCAGCACCGCCAGGATGATGCCGGCGTGCACCCGCAGCCCGTCGCCGAGCAGCCGGGGCAGCTGGGCCGAGCCGTCGACCGGCCGGCTAATCGCGTCCGTGCGGTTCGGGTCCTGGACGCCGTTCTGCACGATGATCCAGGTCAGGAAGTACGTGGCGATGTAGTTGAGCATGATCGTGTTGATCACCTCGTGGGCGCCGGTACGCGCCTTGAGGATGCCCGGGACGAAGCCCCAGATCGCCCCGCCCAGCGCGCCGGCGAGCACCGCGACGAGCAGGTGCAGGCCGGGCGGCAGCGGCAGCAGGAAGCCGGCCAGCGCGGCCAGGATCACGCCCATGACGGCCTGGCCCTGGGCGCCGATGTTGAACAGGCCGCCCCGGAAGGCCAGCGCCACCGACAGGCCGGTGAAGACCAGCGGCGCGGTGTAGGTGAGCGTCTCCGAGATCGGGCTCATCACCGCCTGGAAGCCCACCGCGTCCGGGTCGAAGACCGCGCCCTTGAACAGGTTCCCGTACGCCTCGCTGACCAGCGTCCAGCTCGCGTTCAGCGCGTCGGACGGCCGGGCCGTGATGTAGCTGTAGGTGGCCAGCACCTCGGGGTCGGACACGATCATCAGGACCGCGCCGACGAGCATCGCCAGCACCAGCGACAGCAGGGTCACCGTGAAGGTGTTCGCCGCCCAGAGGTTGTCCAGGAACAGCCGGCCCAGCGAGGGCTTCGCCTCCGGGGCCGGGCCCTTCGGGGAGGTGGCGCTCCCGGCCCGCTCGGTGTTGCCAAGCGCGGTCTGCGCGGCCTGCGCCTCGGTGGCCGGCTCCTTGTCCGGGGAGCCCGACGGGGGGTTGGGATTGGTCATGCCTCGTCCTCGTTGCCAGGGCCCTCGACGGCGGGGGCCGCCGCGGCGCCGTCGGCCGGGGTCGTGCCGGTCGTGGCGGCGGACGCCGCGTCGGGGGTGATGCCGGCCATCAGCAGGCCGATCTCCTCGCGGGGGATGTCCGGGCCGACGATGCCGATGACCCGGCCGCGGTACATCACCGCGATCCGGTCGGCCAGGCCGATCACCTCGTCGAGCTCGCTGGAGACCACCATGACGGCGGTGCCGACGTCCCGCTCCCGGATGACCTGGCTGTGGATGAACTCGATCGACCCGACGTCGACGCCGCGGGTCGGCTGGGCGGCGATGAAGAGCTTCAGCGGCCGGGACAGCTCCCGGGCCACGATGACCTTCTGCTGGTTGCCGCCGGAGAGGGTGCCGACGGGCGCGTCGGCCGAGGAGGTGCGCACGTCGAACTGCGCGATCCGCTCCTTCGCCGACTTGGCGATGGCGTCCGGCTTCAGCGCCAGGCCCTTGCCGAAGGGCGGTCGGTCGTAGATGTCGAGCACCAGGTTCTCCGCGACGGAGAACTCCTTGACCACGCCGTCGACGCTGCGGTCCTCGGGCACGTAGCCGACGCCGGCGCGCAGCACCTTCTTGGTCGACCAGCCGTTGACCCGCTGCCCGTCGAGGGTGACCGTGCCGGCGAGCGTCGGGCGCAGCCCCATGATCGCCTCGATCAGCTCGGTCTGGCCGTTGCCCTGCACGCCCGCGACGCCGAGCACCTCGCCCGCGTGCACGGTCAGGTCGATCCCGTCGACCGCGCGGATCTGCCGGTCGTCGTCGACGACCAGGCCGGCGACCTCCAGGACCGGCTTGCCGGGGGTGGCGGGTTCCTTCTCCACGGTGAGCCGCACGCTGCGGCCGACCATGAGCGCGGCCAGCTCGTCGCGGCTCGCCTCGGGGGAGGCGGTGCCGACGGTCTTCCCGCGCCGGATCACGGTGATCCGGTCGGCGATGGCCTTGACCTCGCCCAGCTTGTGGGTGATGAAGACGATCGACTTGCCGGCGGCCTTGAGCGACCGCATCACGGTGAGCAGTTCCTCGGTCTCCTGCGGCGTGAGCACGGCCGTCGGCTCGTCGAGGATGAGCAGGTCGACGTCGCGGGTGAGCGCCTTGACGATCTCCACCCGCTGCTGGATGCCGACCGGCAGGTCCTCGATCACCGCGTCGGGGTCGACCCGCAGGTTGTACCGCTCGGAGACCTCGGCGACCTCGCGCCGGGCCCGCCGCCGGTCCAGGAAGCCGGCGATGCCGCCCCGGACCTGCTCGGCGCCGAGCATGATGTTCTCGGTCACGGTGAAGACGGGCACCAGCATGAAGTGCTGGTGCACCATGCCGATCCCGGCCGCGATCGCGTCGGAGGGCCCCCGCAGCTTCAGCGGCGCGCCGTCGACCAGGATCTCGCCCTCGTCGGGCTGGTAGAGCCCGTAGAGCACGTTCATCAGGGTCGACTTGCCCGCGCCGTTCTCGCCGAGCAGGGCGTGGATCTCTCCAGGCTCCACCGTCAGGTCGATGTGGTCGTTGGCGACCAGGTCACCGAACCGTTTGGTGATGCCGCGCAGTTCGAGTCTCAGCGCAACCTCCTGGAGTGCGAAGCGATGGTGCAGCGTAGCTGCCGATGTACCGCTCGCGGCGCGGGGCCGTCGTCGGGTGGAGCGGATCGGCCGCCCCGGCGCCGTGGGGGATCCCCGCGACGCCGGGGCGGCCGGATCGTCGTGCTGTACCGCTCGCCGGCCTACCCGGGTGATCGTCTCACCGCGGGCGGCCGGCGGAGCCTCACTTCGGCTGGGCCGCGGAGGTGACGGTGACGGTGCCGGCGGCGATGTCCGCCTTCAGCTTGTCGATCTCGGCCTTCAGCTCGGCCGGGACCTTGCTGTCGAACTCGTGGTACGGGGCGAGCCCGACGCCGTTGTTGGACAGGTTGCCGAGGTAGCCCGGGGTGGCCGACAGCTTCTCGCCGTTGGCGGCCTTGACGACGGCCTCCTTGACGGCGTCCGGGATGTTCTTCTCGACGGTGGTGATGATCGCCGCGCAGTCCTGGGTGCTCTCGCAGCCGTCGACGTCCACCCAGATGGTGTTGTACTTGCCGCCCGACGCCTTGGCCGCGCCGGTGGTGCCAAGGCCGGAGCCGCCGGCGACCGGCATGATGATGTCGGCGCCCTGGGCGACCAGCGCGTCGCTGACCTTCTTGCCCTCGTCCTGCTTGACGAAGTCGTTGGTGAAGGAGCCCTTCTGGGCGGCCTTGTCCCAGCCGACGACCTTGACGGTCTTGCTCTTGGTCTTGTTGTAGTGCGCGACGCCGTCGGCGTAGCCGTCCATGAAGATGGTGACCGGCGGGATCGGCAGGCCGCCGTAGGTGCCCACCGTGCCGCTCTTGGTCATGCCGGCGGCCAGGTAGCCGGCGAGGAAGCCGGCCTGGGCGGTGTCGAACTGCATCGGGTAGACGTTGGCAGCCTCCGCCACCTTCGCGTCGACGATGCCGAACTGCTGGTTAGGGTTCGCCAGGGCGATCTTCTTGGTGGCGTCGCCCATGAGGCCGCCGACGGCCAGGATGAAGTCGCACTTCTGGTTGACGTACTGGGTCAGGTTGACCTCGTAGTCCGCCTCGGCCTTCGACGCGACGTACTTGATGTCGATGTTGTCGTTGGCCTTCTTGGCCTCCTCCAGACCCTTCCAGGCGGAGGTGTTGAACGACTTGTCGTCGATGCCGCCGACGTCGGTCACCATGCAGGCGCTGTACTTCTTGTCGCCACTGCCGGCGTTGTTGTTCTCCTCGGGAGCCTCGCCGCACGCGGCGGCGCTCAGCACGAGCCCACCCATCGCGAAGACGGAGGCAATCCGCATCCCACGCACAGAGCGCAAGACGTCTCCTTCCCATTGCACACCGCGTCCTGCACGGTGGCAGCCCTTTGAGCCGGCCTGCGCTGCGCCGCCGGCGTCCCACGTTACGGACGGGAGCGTACGCCCGCGCCCACCCACCGGCCGACAATCGTGCACGACTGTTGAGCGCCTGTTACCCCTACGTAACCCTTAGGTGGGGCAGATCACTCTCGGTGCTGGTAGGTGCGCGGGGCGGCGTCGCGGAACGTCCGATTCTGCGCGTAGCCCCCTGCCGGTGACGTTACCGCCAGAAGACGGCCACCGCCGCGTTGACCAGGGTCAACCCGACGGTTGCCAGGAAGTGCCCACGGTTGACCACGTCGCGCTTCCGGGAAAAGAACACCATGACGAAGATCAGTATGGCGAGCACCAACTTGGTAACAAGTTTCGCGGGGTCCGGCTCGTCGCCGTCCCGCAGTGGCGCGGAGAGGCCGATCCCGGTCGCCAGCATGATCACGGACCCCCACAGCATGGGTGGGTTGATCCGCAGCTTCCCGCCGACGTACTGGACGATCGCACCGCCGAGCAGCAGGGCGAAACCGATCAGATGGACGTAGCGAAGTATCAGTCTCAGAGCTTCCACGGGCACCATCCTCCCCCATCAACGACGGGTTGTAGTAGCGGGTCGGGTAGGGGTCAGGAGAGCCGCCAGGCCTGGAAGGTGGGGCCGTCCGCCGGGAGGGTGACCGCGCCGTCGGCGTCGGGGCGCAGGGCGGGGGCGCCGCCGTACAGGTTCTCGGCCGGCCGCAGCCCGGTCAGGCGCAGCGGCTCGCCGGCGGCGCGGCGGGCCAGCACCAGCACCGTGCCGGTCGGCGCCTCGCGCAGGAAGACCAGCGTGTCCGCGTCGGCGTGCAGCCAGCGCAGGCCGCCGTGGCGCAGCGCGGGCTCCGCGCGGCGCAGCGCGACCAGGGCGCGGTACGCGGCGAACGTCGAGGCGTCCCAGCTCTCCGGCCGGTGCCACGGCATCGGGGTACGCGAGCCCTCGCCGTTGGTGCCGGTCAGGCCCAGCTCGTCGCCGGCGAAGATCATCGGGGTGCCGGGCATGGTGGCGAGCAGGCCTGCGGCGACCTCCTGCCGCGCGGCGTCGCCGACCACGGTGCGGATCCGGGCGGAGTCGTGCGACCCGAGCAGCTGCCACGAGTGCGTGTACGACCGCCAGGAGACCAGCGAGCGGTAGGCGTTCATGGTGGCGAGCACCGCGTCCGCGTCCCGGCGCACCACCCCGCCCGGGGTGCCGAGGAAGTTCGGCACGGGCTGGTCGCCGTGGCGCAGCCAGGACCAGACCGGGTCGGTGAAGCCGACGTAGTTCATCGTGCCGTGCCAGCCGTTCCGGTCGAGGTCGCCGGTGTGGTCGTGGCCGTGCTCGGCCATCAGCAACGCGTCGGCCCGGGTCCGGACGACCACCTCGCGCAGCAGCGCCGCCACCTCGTGGGTGTACGCGTCGGCGCCCCGCCGCCCGGTCATGTTCGCCACGTCCACCCGCCAGCCGTCCAGCCCGTACGGCGGGCGCAGCCAGCGGCGCAGCAGCGAGTCGTCGGCGGTGGCGAAGCGCCGGCGCAGCTCGGCGCTGCCCCAGTTCAGTTTCGGCAGCGAACGGACCCCGTTCCAGGACTCGTAGTCCCCGGTCGCCCCGTCGAAGTAGTACAGCTCCCGCTCTGGCGCGCAGGAGTCGGAGGCGGCCCTGGTGAACCACTCGTGCGCGTCGCCGGTGTGGTTGCTCGTGATGTCGCCGAGCAGCCGCCAGCCCCGGGCGCGTACGGCGTCGGCGAGGCGGGCCAGGGCGGCGTCCCCGCCGAGCAGCGGGTCGACGGTGTCGAAGCTGGCCGCGTCGTAGCGGTGGTTGGAGCGGGCCGGGAAGATCGGCGTCAGGTAGACGGTGTTCACGCCGAGGCGGTCCAGGTGGTCCAGCCGCCCGGTGACGCCGTCCAGGTCGCCGCCGTAGAACTGCCGGGGGGTCTCGGGGCCCCGCCCGATGACCGGGGTGTCCCAGTCGCACGGGATCGCCCAGTCCGGCACCTCGCGGCCGTCGGCGGCGGCGGAGCGGGCGAACCGGTCGGGGAAGATCTGGTAGATCACCGCGTCGCGGGCCCAGGCGGGCGGCGGGGCGTGGGTGACCAGCTTGAAGTCGCCGTTGTCGGGCACGTCGTGGGCCACCACGCCGGCGGCGTTCAGCCAGCGGTAGCCGCGGCCGCCGGTGAGCATGAACCGGTAGTTGCTGACGGGGTTGCGGGCCTCGACGGGCACCCGCCACCAGACGTCGCCGCCGTCGGTGCGGTCGACGACCGCCTCGGTGAACCGGGGCTCGCCGTCGCCGGTGGTGCGCACGTGCACCTGCCGGACGTCGGCGCCGGCCGGCACCCGGACGAAGACGTCGACGGTGTCGCCGAGCGCGGGTTCCTGCTCGGGGACGTACAGGGCGGAGCCGTCGTGGTGCGGCAACAGGGACATGGCGGTGCCTTTCGCGTCGGTCGGACGGGGAGAGAAAGGGGTCTCCCGCCGCGGCCGGTTCCCCGACCGCGGCGGTCGATCCGTGACTGCTCCGGTGTACGTCGGACGCCGACGCCCTTGCCGCAGCGGTGAGCCGAGGAGGCTCAGCCCTTGACGGCTCCGGCGGTGAGGCCGGAGACGATGTAGCGCTGGACCATCTGGAAGACCAGCACCGTGGGGATCGCGGTGAGCAGGGTGCCCGCCGCGAAGATCCCGAAGTTGTTGTTGCGCTCCCCGGCCACCAGGCCGAACATGCCGACCGCGAGGGTCTTCGACTCGCTGTTGGTCAGGAAGACGTTCGCCATCAGGAACTCGTTGATGGTGCCGATGAAGGCGAGCAGGCCGGTCACCGCCAGGATCGGGGCCACCAGCGGCAGCATGATCCGGAAGAAGACCTGGGCGTGCGTGGCGCCGTCCATCGTGGCCGACTCGTCCAGCTCCCGGGGAAGCGTGTCGAAGAAGCCCTTCATCAGCCAGGTGTTCACGCCCAGCGCGCCGCCCAGGTAGAGCAGCAGCAGGCCCCACGGGGTGTTGAAGCCGATCGCCGGCCACAGGTCGGTGATCGTCGTGAAGATCAGGAAGATCGCCACGATCGCCAGGAACTGCGGGAACATCTGGATCAGCAGGAGCGAGAGCAGCCCGACCCGGCGACCGGAGAAGCGCATCCGGGAGAAGGCGTACGCCGCCAGCGCCGACAGGAAGACCGACGCGAACGAGGCCACCCCGGCGATGAGCAGCGAGTTGAAGAACCACCACCCGAACGCCGTACGGTCGAAGAGGTTCGTGAAGTTCTCCACCGACGCCCCGGTCGGCAGCAGCTCCGTCGAGGAGAGCGTGCCGAGCGGGTTGAGCGCGGCCGAGAGCACGAACAGGATCGGGAAGAGGCTGAACGCGACCGCCAGCACGCCCACCAGGTGACGCCAGCCGACCTGGGCGAACCACCGGTTGCGCCGCCGGCCCGCGTTGCGGTTGACGGCCGGGGCGGCGCCGGTCGCGCCGCCCGCGGCCGCAGTGCCGTGCAGCGAGGTCACGAGTACACCTCCTCCTGCTTACGGGTGCGCCGGAAGCTCACCGCCGACACCACCGCGACGATGGTGAAGATGAAGATCGACACCGCGGCCGCCAGGCCGAACTGGGCGCCCTGCGCGCCGAAGGCCAGCCGGTACGTGTACGTGATCAGCAGGTCCGTCGCCCCCGCGGTCGGGTTGTCCGCCGGGAAGGGACCGCCCTCGGTGGTCAGGTAGATCGCGTTGAAGTTGTTGAAGTTGTACGCGAACGACGCGATCAGCAGCGGGGAGAGCGCGACCAGCAGCAGCGGCAGGGTGACCGACCGGAACGACTGCCAGGGCGACGCCCCGTCGACCGAGGACGCCTCGGTCAGCTCCTTCGGGATGGCCTGGAGCGCGCCCGTGGCGACCAGGAACATGTACGGATAGCCGAGCCAGAGCTGCACCAGGATCACCGCGACCCGGGCCGACCACTCCTGCCCGAACCAGTCCACCCCGATGCCGAACAGGTTGTTGATCAGGCCGAAGTCGGTGTTGAACATGTCCCGCCAGACCAGCAGCATCGCGAAGGACGGCATGGCGTACGGCAGGATCAGCAGGACGCGGTAGAGGTTGGTGCCCCGCATCCGGGGCGAGTGCAGGGCCAGGGCGATGAACATGCCCAGGATGAACGTGCCGCCGGTGGAGCCGATGGCGAAGGCGAAGTTCCACAGCAGCGTGCCGAAGAACGGCCCGGAGATGGCCGGGTCGGTGAGCACCCGGGAGAAGTTCTCCAGCCCGACGGTGACCTTCCAGCCCTGGGCCAGCCGCTCGCCGTCGGCGGCCACGAAGGCCCCCGTCTCCTCGTCCGCCGTCCAGGTCCTGCCGGTCTCGGCGTCGGTGATGCAGTCGCAGCCCGCGTCGTACGACCGGATCGCCTTGCCCTCGTAGGCGCGGGACAGGCCGGCGGAGCGCAGCGCGCCCCCGGACGTCGGCACCACCAGGTCGGTGATCTCCTGGCTGCGGGCGCTGGCCTGGCCGAAGTTGAGCACCGTGTAGCCGTCGGCGGCGGTGACCTTGCCGCCCGGGGCCACGGTGACGTCGGCCGGGTCGAGCTGGCGCAGCCCGCCGGCGTCGCCGGCCGAGACGGTGCCGGTGCCCGGGTCGCTGACCAGGAAGACGAGCGGGCCGGTCGCCGGGTCGCCCTCGGTGGCGACGGAGAGGGCGTACTCGGTGGAGCCGGGCACCTGCTTGACCGAGGCGGTCTGGATGGCGACGACGGCGTCCTGCTTGGTGCCGCGGTGGCCGTCGCCGAAGTTCGTGAAGGCCGTGCTCGCCGTGTAGAGCACCGGGACGATCTGGAACGCGATCAGGAAGAGCGTGCCGGGGACCAGGTACTTCGCCGGGATGTGCCGGCGGGTCAGGTAGAGGTAGAAGAGTCCGGCGGTGGTGGCGGCCAGCAGCGCCAGGCCGGCCCACTTCTTCGCGTCGACGAGCGGGAAGGCCGCCCAGATCGCGATCCCGGCGGTCAGGCCGAGCAGGAGCACCTTGACGAGCAGACCCGTCACGGTGATCGGCGCGTGGTGCCGCGCGGTGCGGGACTTGCCCGGGAGCCCGGGGCCGACGGGCTCCCGGCCCGGGGGCTGTGTGGCAGCCCCCGGGCCGGACAGCGACGTGCTCATTACTTGATCTGGCCGGAGATGGTCTTGCCGGCCGCGGTGATCGTCTTGGCCGGGTCGGCGCCGCCGATGATGGCGGCCTCGGCCTTGCCGAACGGGTCCCAGATGGCGGCCATGGCCGGGATCGCCGGGAGCACCTGGCCGTTCTTGCCAGCCTCCTGGAACTTGGCCAGGTCCGGGTCGGTGCCCTTGACCTGGTCGAGGGCGGCGGTCAGCGCCGGCGGGCGGGGCTCGGCGTTGTAGAGCGCCACGGCCAGCTCGGGGGTGGTGACGTGGTTGGCCACGAACTCCTGGGCCAGGGCCTTGTTCTTGCCCTTCGACGCCACGTAGAACGCCTGGACGCCCACGAACGGCTGGGCCTCCTTGCCACCGGCGAAGCCGGGGACCGGGGAGATGTCGTACTTGATGTTGGCCTTCTTGGCGTCCGCGACGGCCCACGGACCGGAGACCAGGTAGGCGCACTTCTTGCCGGTGAACGTGGCGATCGAGTTCTCGGGGGTGATCGAGCGCTTCAGCGCACCGTCGCCCTTCTCACCGAGCTTGGCGATCTTCTTGAACGCCTCGATCGACTCCGGCTTGCCCACGCCCAGGTCCTTCGGGTCGTAGTCGCCGTTGCCGGCGGTGCCGAAGAGGTACCCGCCGGCGGAGGTGTAGAGCGGGTAGATGTGGTAGGCGTCGCCGTTCTGGCCGGACTGGAGGCAGAGGATCTCGCTGGCCTTCTTCTCGGCCTTGAGCTTCTTGCCGGCGGCCACCAGGTCCTCGATGGTCTTCGGCGCCTCGGGGGCCAGCTCGGTGTTGCGGATCAGCGCCAGGTTCTCCATGGCGTACGGCACGCCGTAGAGCTGGCCGTTGAACGTCACGGCCTTGACGGCGGTCTCGTTGAAGCCGCTCTTCTGCTCGGCGGCGAGCTGCACCGGGTCGATGGCGCCGTTCTGGACGAGGTTGCCGATCCAGTCGTGCGCGCCGACCACGACGTCCGGGCCGCTGCCCTGCTGCGAGGCGGTGACGAAGTTGGTCTGGAGGTCCTTGGAGACGGCCTGGACCTCGACCGTCACGCCGTTCTCCTGACCGAACTTCTCGGCGAACGGCTTGAGGGCGGCGGTGCGCTTGTCGTCGGCCCAGATCACCAGCTTGCCGCCGGCGGCGGCCTTGGTGGATTCCTTCGCGGCCGGCTCGTCGCTGCTGTCGCTGCCGCAGCCCGAGGCGGCGAGCGCCAGGCCGAGGACGGCGACCACACCCGCGGTACGGATGCGCATCGGTACTCCTGTCGTCATGGCGGCACGCCGGGGGAAGGGCGATCCCGCCAGTGGAAGCTCTGTAAATTTCTTGCCAACCGGCGCCTGGCGTGCTGCGCCGCTGCTCTCGCGTGTTGCGGGGACGTTAGCAAGGGGTTTCAGAGAATGGAAGGGCTTGCAAGAGTGTACGCAAGAACTTGCCCGTGAGCTAAAGTGCGCCAATGCGCGCTCGACTGTCCGACATCGCCCAACAGGCCGAAGTCAGCGAGGCCACGGTGTCGCGGGTGCTCAACGACCGCCCGGGAGTGGCCCCCGAGACCCGGCAGGCCGTACTGACGGCCCTCGATGTGCTGGGTTACGAGCGCCCGGCCCGGCTACGCAAGCGCAGCGCCGGCCTCGTGGGCCTGGTGGTCCCCGAACTCGACAACCCGATCTTCCCCGCCTTCGCCCAGGTGATCGAGTCCACCCTGGCCCAGAGCGGCTTCACCCCCGTGCTGTGCACCCAGACCGCCGGCGGGGTCACCGAGGACGAGTACGTCGAGATGCTGCTGGACCGGCAGGTCTCCGGAATAGTCTTCGTCTCCGGCCTGCACGCCGACACCGCCGCCAACCACGACCGCTACCGGGCCCTGATCGCCCGCCCGCTGCCCGTCGTGATGATCAACGGGTACGCGCCCGGCATCCCCGCGCCCTTCGTCTCCTGCGACGACGGCGAGGCCACCGAGCTGGCCGTCGCCCACCTGGTGGCGCTCGGGCACCGCCGCATCGGCCTGATCACCGGCCCGGACCGGTTCGTGCCGGTGCAGCGCCGGGTGGCCGGCTTCCGGGCCGCGATGGGCCGGCTGGTCGGCGTCACCGAGGCCGGCCTCGACGAGCTGGCCGAGCTCTCCCTGTTCGGCGTGGAGGGCGGCGAGGCCGCCGCCGCCCGGCTGCTGGACCGCGGCGTCACCGGCATCGTCTGCGGCTCCGACCTGATGGCGCTCGGCGCGATCCGGGCCGCCCGGCAGCGCGGCATGTCGGTCCCCGGCGAGCTGTCGGTGGTCGGCTACGACGACTCCCCGCTGATGGCCTTCACCGACCCGCCGCTGACCACCATGCGCCAGCCGGTGGCCGCGATGGCGGTCGCCGCCGTCCGGGCCCTGGTCGACGAGATCAACGGGCACGCCGCCCCGCACTCGGAGTACGTGTTCCGCCCGGAACTGGTGGTGCGCGGCTCCACCGCGGTCGCCCCCACCGGCGCCGCGCGACCGGCCCAGGGCGGCGCCTCGCGGCAGCGCCCGGCGCCGCCCGCGCTCGCCGTCCCGGCCTGACCGCCCCGGGGCTCCCGGCCCGCCCGCGCCGGGCTCCCGCCTGCCCGCGCCGGCCTCGCCCTGGTCCTCGCCCGACCCGGTCCTCGCCCAGCCCGCCCGGCCCTCGCCCGGCCTGGTCGCAGGGACCCCGGAAGGGCCGGCCGGACGTGAGCCGGCAGGGTGACGGCACAGCCGTCGCCATTTCTTGCGCAAGGAATGCTTGACTCTTGCAGTAACGGGCGGCATTCTGCTCAGACACCGCCCCCGCACCCGCACCGCGCCGGGTGCCGCCGTCCCGCGCCACAGAACGGGGAACGCCACAGATGACCGTCAGCAACCCCACGCCGCCGACCACCGACGACGACTGGTGGCGCTCCGCGGTCGTCTACCAGGTCTACGTACGCAGCTTCGCCGACTCCAACGGCGACGGCGTCGGCGACCTCCAGGGCATCCGCGAGCGCCTGCCGTACCTGCGCGACCTCGGGGTGGACGCGCTCTGGCTGACGCCCTTCTACACCTCGCCGATGATCGACGGCGGGTACGACGTCGCCGACTACCGCGACGTCGACCCGATGTTCGGCACCCTCACCGACTTCGACGCGATGATCACCGACGCGCACGCCCTCGGCCTGCGGATCATCGTCGACCTGGTGCCCAACCACACTTCCAGCGCGCACCCGTGGTTCCAGGCGGCGCTGGCCGCCGGGCCCGGCTCCCCCGAGCGCGCGCGCTACCTCTTCGCCGAGGGCACCGGCGAGAACGGCGATCTGCCCCCGAACGACTGGGAGAGCATCTTCGGCGGCCCCGCCTGGACGCGGATCGACGACGGCCAGTGGTACCTGCACCTGTTCGACCCGGCCCAGCCGGACCTGAACTGGCGTCATCCCGAGGTGCGCGCCGAGTTCGAGGGCGTGCTGCGCTTCTGGCTCGACCGGGGCGTGGACGGGTTCCGGATCGACGTGGCGCACGGCATGATCAAGGCCGAGGGGCTGCCGGACGTCGGGTTCAGCTCGATGACCACCGGCCAGCGTCAGGCGGAGCTGCTCGGCAAGGGCCGGCTCCCCTACTTCGACCAGGACGAGGTGCACGACATCTACCGCGCCTGGCGGCCGATCCTCGACAGCTACCCGGGCGGCCGGATGGCGGTCGCCGAGGCGTGGGCCGAGACCCCGCAGCGCCTCGCCCGCTACATCGGCCCGGACGAGCTGCACCAGGCGTTCAGCTTCGACTTCCTCGACGCGACCTGGTCGGCCGACTCGTTCCGCAAGGTCATCGACAGCGCGCTCGCCGAGTCGACCATCGTCGGCGCGCCCACCACCTGGGTGCTCTCCAACCACGACAAGCAGCGGCACGTCACCCGCTACGGCGACGGCGCCGAGGGGCTGCGCCGGGCGCGGGCCGCCACCCTGCTGATGCTCGCCCTGCCCGGCTGCGCCTACGTCTACCAGGGCGAGGAACTGGGCCTGCCGGAGGTGCTCGACCTGCCGGACGAGCTGCGCCAGGACCCGGCGTTCCTGCGCACCGGCCAGAGCCGGGACGGTTGCCGCGTGCCGATCCCGTGGAGCGGCGAGCTGGCCCCGTACGGCTTCGGGCCGGAGGGCAGCGAGCTGAGCTGGCTGCCGACCCCGGCGACCTGGCGCGCCCTCTCGGTCGCCGCCCAGACCGGCGTGCCCGGCTCGACGCTGGAGCTCTACCGCACCGCGCTGCGGATCCGTCGGGAGCACCCGGCGCTGGCCGCCGACGCGGGCGGGGTCACCTGGTTGGAGGCCGGGCCGGGCGTGCTCGCCTTCAGCCGCGCCGCCGGCGACACCGTGCTGACCTGCGTGGTCAACATCAGCGGTGCGCCGGCCCTGATCGACGGGTACGGCGCGCCGATCGCCGCCAGCGAGCCGCTCACCGGGCAGGGCTCCGGCCACCTGCTTCCGGTCGACGCGGCTGCCTGGTTCGAACGGCGCTGAGCGGGTAACCCGTCATCGACCTGGTCGTTCGTTGTGCCCCGCGCCGACGGGCGACTGGGCTACCGACCCCTTGTGGTGGGGGGTGAGGTGGCGTCGGCGCCCCCGGAGTCCGCTCCGGGGGTGCCGGCGTCCATCTGGGCGCGTGTCGCCCTCGGCCCGTCCGGGTACGCCGACGTGGGGCAGCGCGGCGACGAGGGTTTCACCGTGCTGACCGATCCTGAGGGCAACGAGTTCTGCGTGCTGCACCGGCCGCCGCGCCGCCCCCGACCGTCCGCGGCCTCGCGGCCCTCGCCCCGGCCCGGATCGGCTCAGCCGCCGCCGGTGAGCTTCGCGGCGATGCGCCCGAAGCCGGCCCGCAGCTCGGCCTCGGTGGGCGGGGCGAGCGGCTCCGCACGGTCCTGTTCCGCTGCCGCCGCCTCCAGTTCCTCGTCGATCGTGTCCTCGAAGTCGCCGTAGAGGTCGGCCTGGTCGAGCTGCGCCGCCTCGTCCTCGGCGGCGACCTGCGCCGCGGCGATCTCGCCCCGGATCTCCTCGGCCGAGAGCGCGGGCAGCAGCGGCTCGACCACCGCCATCAGCTGCTCCTCGGCGACGATCGCCTCGGCCAGCGCGAGGGCGTGCGGTCGCTCGTAGGGGCCGCAGACCACCGGCTCCCACTCGTCGGCGTCGCCGAGCGGGCCGAAGGTGATGATCCACGGCAGGCCGAGCATCGGCGAGTCGTCCGGCAGGTCCAGTGTCACGAGTGCGCCCACGCGCCCATCATGGTCCGTCACGCCGCAGACCCGGGAGGCAATCGCCCCTATTCACCGTCGGGATCCCGCCGCCCGGTCGCCGGCCGGGCGGCCGGAACGCCGACGGCGGCCTGCCACCGGGCCGACCAGACCCGGCGCAGGCGGTCGAGCCCGGCCTCGTCCAGGCCGTAGGCGCTGACCGTCAGGCTGACGGGCGAGACCGCGCCGTCGCCCAGCGGCGCGCCGGCGGCCACGGCGAGCAGCCGCTCCTCGGCGTCCACCACGATCCGCTGGCGCGGGCTGTCGTGCCACCGCTGCGTCGGGCCCGCCGCGTCGAGAACGGCGAGGGCCTGCGCCCCGGTCGCGGTGCCCGTCAGGTGCACGGTGTGCCGCCGCCCCGCCGGTGCCCGCTCCAGCAGGAAGCGCAGCTGCTCGAAGAACGCCCGCCAGCCCTGCGTGATCGCGTCCCACCCGGCGGCGTCGGCCGACGCGGGGACGGCCACCCGCAGCAGCGTCCGGTCGCCCTCGCCCACGAGCTGGAGCTCCTGCCCGGCGGCCAGCGCGATCCGGTCCGGCGGGGCGGGCTCGGCGTGGTCGACGAAGATGAACCGGATCTCGTCGGCCAGGCCCTCGTGGTCCCAGCCGAACCACTGCCGCACCTGCTCCGGCTCGGTCAGGGCCCGCCAGATCCGGTCGGCGGGGGCGGCCACCGCCGTCTCGACCAGGATGGTGTGCGCCTCGCGCATCGGTCTCCTCCTGCTGTCGTCGTCGGCGGCGGCCGGGCCGACCGCGCCGTCAGCCCGGTCGCGCCGCGTCCAACGCCGCGCGGACCAGGGCCAGGGCCGCCGCGGGCGGCACGCCCAACCGGGCGGCCTCGGCGGCGTAGTCGGCCGCCACCCGCTGCAACCGGTCCGTCGCATCATCGCGCCCGGGTGCGACGAAAGTGCCGTGCCGGCCGCGGGTCTCCAGCAGACCGGCCGTCTCCAGTTCCCGGTAGGCCCGGGCCACCGTGTTGACCGCCAGCCCCAGGTCGGCCGCGAAGCGTCGGACGGTGGGCAGCCGGGTGCCCACCGCCAACCGGCCCGTCCCGATCAGCTCCGCGAGCTGCCCGCGCACCTGCTCGTACGGCGGCACCGCCGAGCCCTGGTCGACCGAGATCCGCACGCCCGCTCCCCCACTCATCCGGCCCCGCCCGGGGCTCCGGGATCCGTGTCCGCGTCCAGGTCCACCGGCGCCGGGCCCTCCGCCAGGTCCACCACCCGACCGCGCGGGCTGGTCGCGGCCAGCGCCGCGCCGAAGAGCACCAACTGGTTGAGCAGGTAGAGGTAGAGCAGCAGCCCCACGGCGCCCGCCACCACCGTGTACGCCGGGTTCCGCTCGGTGCGCACCACGTAGAAGCGCCCGACGGTGTTCAGCAGCGTGATGCCGACCGCGACCAGCAGCACCACCGGGCGCAGCCGGGCCCGGCTCATCCGCAGCCTCGGCACCGCCACCAGCAGCAGGGTGGCCAGCACCGCGTTGACCACCACGCTGAGCACCGCGCTGACCGCGGTCAGGCCGACCGAGCCGGTGCTGCGCAGCAGGAAGCGCAGCAGCGACTCCAGGGCGTCCACCGCCGCCACCGAGACGCCGAGCAGCACGAAGATGACCAGCAGCACGCCCAGGTCGACCAGGCGGCGGACCACCAGGTTGCCGGGCTGCTGGTTGAGCCCGTACATGAGCCGCTGGGAGGAGCGGATCGCCTCCACCCACCCGATCCCGGTGAACGCCAGGATGATCAGGCCGATCACCCCGACCGTGCCGCTGCTGTCGGCGATCTGCACGGGGTCGAGGAACGGCAGGTTCTCCCGGAGGAAGTCGGCGGCTGCCGCGCTGACCTCGTCGTTGTCCTCCAGGATGGCCCCGAAGATCGAGTATCCGACCAGCGCCAGCGCGAAGACCGCGAAGAAGCCGTAGTAGGCGATCGCGGCGGCCAGCCGCCCGCCCAGCACGTCGTTGTAGAGCACGCCGGCCCGCCACAGGTGGTCGGCGGCGGACCACCGGCGGCGCGTGGCGCTGATCCGACGGTCGATGCCCGCCTCGATGCGGCCCAACACGTTCACGCCGTCATCCTCGCCGATCTCCCGCGCCCGTGCCGGCAACCGGGCGGCAGCCCGCGCCGGGCGGCGGCCGAACGGCGGGGTCGGCGTCAGCGGCGTGGCCGCCGTGGCGCTGGTGGCGCACCCGGGCGACCGCTCAGCCGCCCAGCCGGAAGTCCCGGCGCGGCTGCCACCGGGTCTGCCCGCTGTGCGAGAAGAGGGTGAACGCCTCGACCTCGAACATGGCCGAGAAGTCGGCCAGGTCCTCGTACGCCCTGTCCAGCGCCTCCGGCGCGACGTCCTGCGCGACGGTGACGTGCGGGTGGTACGGGAAGCGCGCCTCGCGGTGCAGCTCGGGGGCGGCGCGGATGGCGGCGGCGAGCAGCTCGCACTCGCTGATCCCGGCGGCCACCGCCACGAAGACGACCTGGGTCACCGGCCGGAACGTGCCGGTGCCCCGCAGGTGCAGGGTGAACGGCAGGTGGGCGGCGGCAACCGCGCCGAGGTGCCGTTCCACCGCCGGCAGCGTCGCCACCGGGATCTCCGTCGGCCCGAGCAGGGTCACGTGCGCGGGCACGACCCGCGGGTCGCCGGCCTCGACCCGCCGCCGGGTGAGCATGCCACCCCACGGCTCCGGGATGTCCACCGCGATGCCGATCTCGATGGTGTCACCGGCGTCCGGCGCCCCGTCCCTGCGATCCACGCTGTGCGTCATCCCTCCGGCCACCGACCCGTCCGCCCTCACCCGTCGCGCCGGGGGCGCTACTCGCCGCGCACCGGCGGGAAGAAGCCCACCCGCTCGTACACGGTGCGCAGCGTCGTTCCGGCGAGCGCCCGGGCCTTCTCCGCGCCGGCGGCGAGCAGCTTGTCCAGCTGTGCCGGGTCGTCGAGGTAGGTCCGGGTGCGCTCCTGGATCGGGCCGACGAACTCCCGCACCACCTCCCCGAGGTCCTTCTTCAGGTCGCCGTAGCCCTTGCCGGCGTACGCGGCGACCAGGTCGTCGACGCTCCGCCCGCTCAGCGCGGAGTGGATGGTCAGCAGGTTGGAGATGCCGGGCTTGGTCTCGGCGTCGAAGACGATCTCCCGCCCCGTGTCCGTGACCGCGGAGCGGATCTTCTTGGCCGAGCGGGCCGGATCCTCCAGCAGGTTGACGATGCCGGCCGGCGACGAGGACGACTTCGACATCTTGGCCGTCGGGTCCTGCAGGTCGGTGATCTTCGCGGTGTCCTTGACGATGTGCGGCGCGGGCACCGTGAAGGTCTGCCCGAACAGCGAGTTGAACCGCTGGGCCAGGTCGCGGGAGAGCTCCAGGTGCTGGCGCTGGTCCTCGCCCACCGGCACGGCGTTGGCCTGGTAGAGCAGGATGTCGGCGGCCTGCAGGATCGGGTAGGTGAACAGGCCGACGCTCGCCCGCTCGCCGCCCTGCTTCTGCGACTTGTCCTTGAACTGCGTCATCCGGCTCGCCTCGCCGAACCCGGTGATGCAGCCCAGCACCCAGGCGAGCTGCGAGTGCTCGGGCACCTGCGACTGCACGAAGAGCGCGCTGCGCTCCGGGTCGAGACCGACGGCGAAGAGCTGGGCGGCCGCCATCCGGCTGCGGTGCATGAGCGTCTTCGGGTCGTGCCCCGCGGTGATTGCGTGCAGGTCGACCACGCAGTAGTAGGCCTCGTGGGTGTCCTGCAACGCCACCCAGTGCCGCACGGCGCCCAGGTAGTTGCCGAGGTGGAACGAGTCGGCCGTCGGCTGGATGCCGGAGAAGACGCGGGGGCGGGCGGGAACGTCGGACATGGCGGCAATTCTGTCAGCAAGACCCGGTGCGCGTCATGACGGGCCGGCGGGTCGGCTCCGCCCCACCGGCGTCGGGGAGCCGACCTCGCGCCGTGGCTCCGGCAGGCGCCCGGCGGAGACCGTGAGCCGGGCCACCCGTCGGCCCTCCAGCGTGAGCACCCGCAACAGCCAGCCGCCGGGCGGGTCGTCGGGCCCCGCGCCGCCGTCGCCGGCCGGGCCGGCGACCACCGGCACCTCGTCACCGGCGACCGGGAGCCGGCCCAGCGCGGCCATCACGAAGCCGCCGACCGTCTCGTACGGGCCCGGCGGGAGGCTCACCCCGGTGCGCTCGGCGAAGTCGGCGAGGTTGAGCCGGCCGTCCACCACGGCGGGCAGGCCCGCGTGCACCGGGTCGGGGGCGGTGTCGTACTCGTCGTGGATCTCCCCGATCAGCTCCTCGATCAGGTCCTCCAGGGTGACGATGCCGGCGGTGCCGCCGTACTCGTCGACCACCACGGCGAGGTGGTGGCGTTCCCGGCGCATCTCGCTGAGCGCGGCGAGCACCCGTTTGCTGCCGGGCAGCCGCTTCACCTCGCGGGTCAGCTCGCCGACCGTGGTGCGGGGGTCGAGGTCGGGGCGGAGCAGCACGTCGCGCAGGTGCACGAAGCCGACCACGTCGTCGTGGGTGCCGTCGACGACCGGGTAGCGGGTGTGCGTCTCGGCCCGGACCATCCGCTCCGCCTCGGCGAGGGTGAGCCGGGCGGAGAGGAAGACGACCTCGGTGCGCGGCATCATCACCTCGCGGACCAGGCTCGCGCCCGCGGCCAGCACCTCGTCGATGATCCGGCGCTCGACGGGGTCGAGCAGGGTGTTGGCGGCGACCAGGTCGCGCAGCTCCGCCTCGCTGATCCGCTCGCGGCCGGCCGCCGGGCTGGCGCCGAGCAGGGCCGTCACCGCCCGGGTGGCGCCGTCGGCGGCGCGCACCACCATCCGGGCGACGGCCCGGGGCAGCGGCCCGGGCTCGCGGCGTGGCCGGCTCCGGGCGCGTCGCCGCAGCCCGGGAGCACCCGCTTCCCGCATGACAGTGATGGTAGACAGCGCCGGGCCGACGGGCTGCCCATGTTCGGCTCTGTTCGAAGTTGGGGAATCATGATGGAATGGCAAGGTGGCCGACGGAGGGCGGCCAACGGGCGACCGGCCGTAGGGTGATCACGACACGGGCCGTGACCGGGCGGCCAGGCAGGAGGAGACCGACGTGAAACTGCTCGTCACCGGCGGCGCCGGCTTCATCGGCAGCGTGGTGACCCGGATGCTGCTCGACGCCGGCCACGAGGTGGTGGTCCTCGACGACCTGCGCACCGGCCACCGGCAGGCGCTCGCCCCCGACGCGACGTACGTCGACGTGCCCGTCCACGAGGCCGCACGGGTGCTCACCCCGGACGCGGGCTTCGACGGAGTGCTGCACTTCGCCGCGCTGATCGCCGCCGGCGAGTCGATGACCAGGCCCGAGCTCTACTGGCACGGCAACACGGTCAGCTCGATCGCCCTGATCGACGCCGTCCGGGCCGCCGGCGTGCCCCGCCTCGTCTTCTCCTCCACCGCCGCCGTCTACGGCAACCCGACCGAGCTGCCGATCCCGGAGAGCGCGGTCAAGGCCCCCACCAACACGTACGGCGCCACCAAGCTCGCCGTCGACATGGCCCTCACCTCGGAGGCGATCGGGCACGGCCTGGCCGCCGTCTCGCTGCGCTACTTCAACGTGGCCGGCGCCTACCTCGACGGCGACGTCGCGCTCGGCGAGCGGCACGACCCCGAGACGCACCTGATCCCGATCGCGCTGGAGGTGGCCGCCGGCCGGCGGGAGAAGCTCCAGATCTTCGGCGACGACTACCCGACCGTCGACGGCACCTGCGTGCGCGACTACATCCACGTCGCCGACCTCGCCCGCGCCCACCTGCTGGCGCTCGACGCGGCGACCGCCGGGCAGCACCGGATCTACAACCTGGGCAACGGCAACGGCTTCACCAACCGGCAGGTGGTCGACGTGGTCCGCGAGGTCACCGGGCACCCCGTGCCGGTCGAGGTGGCCCCGCGCCGCGAGGGCGACCCCGCCGAGCTGGTCGCGTCGTCCGCGCTGGCGCGCGACGAGCTGGGCTGGGTGCCGCAGAAGCCGACCCTGCCCGACATCGTCGCCGACGCCTGGGCCTTCTACCGCACGCACGTGGTGGGGTCGCGGTGACCGACGACGTGGCGGCCCGCGCCGCCGCCGGCTTCCGTTCGGCGTACGGCGAGCCGCCCGCGGGCCGCTGGGCGGCTCCCGGCCGGGCCAACCTCATCGGCGAGCACACCGACTACAACGACGGCTTCGTGCTCCCCTTCGCCCTGCCGCTGCGCACGGTGGTGGCTGCCGCCCCACAGCCCGGCGACACCTGGACGGTCTGCTCGGAGCTCACCGGCGAGACGGTCACCTTCGGCGCCGACGACGTCGCCGAGCCCGGCCGGGTCGCCGGCTGGGGCGCGTACGTCGCCGGGGTCGTCTGGGCGCTGCGGGAGGCGGGGCACGCGGTGCCCGGCGCGCGCCTGGCGGTCGCCTCCGACGTGCCGCTGGGCGCGGGGCTGTCCTCCTCGGCCGCGCTGGAGGCCGCCGTGCTGGCCGCCCTGGTCGACCTGGGCGGGCTGGACCTGCCCGCCGAGCGACGGCCCCGGCTGGCCCAGCGCGCCGAGAACGACTACGTGGGCGCGCCGACCGGCATCATGGACCAGTCGGCGGTGATCCGTTGCCGCGCCGGGCACGCGCTCTTCCTGGACTGCCGCGACGAGTCCGTCGAGCAGGTCCCGTTCGACCTGGACGCCGCCGGCCTCGCCGTGCTGGTCGTCGACAGCCGGGCCCCGCACCGGCACGCCGACGGCGAGTACGCCGCCCGCCGCGCATCCTGCGAGCGGGCGGCCGGGCTGCTCGGCGTCGCCGCGCTGCGCGACGTCGCGGCCGACGGGCTGGCCGACGCCCTGGCCCGACTCGACGAGAACGAGACCCGCCGCCGGGTGCGGCACGTCGTCACCGAGAACCAGCGGGTGCTCGACACGGTCGCGCTGCTGCGCGCCGGCCGCGTACGCGAGATCGGCCCGCTGCTGACCGCCTCGCACGCCTCGATGCGCGACGACTTCGAGATCACCGTCCCGGAGATCGACACGGCCGTCGAGGCGGCCCTGGCCGCCGGGGCGCTCGGTGCCCGGATGACCGGCGGCGGCTTCGGCGGCTGCGTGCTCGCCCTCGTCGACGCGGAGCGGGGCGACGCGGTCGCCGACGCCGTCACGGCCGCGTACGCCGAGCGGGGCTTCGCCGCGCCCGGCCACGTCACCGTCCTGCCCGGCCCCGGCGCGACCCGGCTGGACTGACCACGGTGGGCGGGCGCCCGCCCACCGTGGGGGTCACTGCGCCTCGACGATCATCCCCGCGCCGACCGTACGGTTGGTGGACTCGTCGATGATCACGAAGCCGCCGGTGGTGCGGTTGCGGCGGTACTCGTCCGCGAGCAGCGGCACGGTGGTCCGCAGCCGCACCCGGCCGATCTCGTTGAGCCCCAGCTCGCCCGCGGACTCGTCGCGGTGCAGCGAGTTGATGTCCAGCCGGTAGTGCAGCCCGCGCACGATCGCCCGCGCGGAGCGGGTGGTGTGCTTGATGGCGTACCTGCCGCCGACCTGGAGCGGACGGGTCTCGTCCATCCAGCACACCATCGCCTCGATGTCCTGGGACACCGCCGGGGCGTTGTTCGGACGGCAGATCATGTCGCCCCGGGAGATGTCGATCTCGTCTTCCAGGCGTACGGTCACCGACATCGGCGGGAACGCCTCCGCGACCGGCCCGTCGGCGGTCTCCACGGCGGAGATCCGGCTGGTGAACCCGGACGGCAGCACCATCACCTCGTCGCCCGGCTTGAGCACGCCGGAGGCGACCTGGCCGGCGTAGCCCCGGTAGTCGGTGACGGTGGTGGACTGCGGGCGGATCACGTACTGCACCGGGAACCGGACGTCGACCAGGTTGCGGTCGCTGGCGATGTGCACCCGCTCCAGGTGGTGCAGCAGCGACGGCCCCTCGTACCAGGGCATGTTCTCCGACCGGGAGACGATGTTGTCGCCGCGCAGCGCGGAGACCGGCACCACCGTCAGGTCTGGCACGTCGAGCTTCGCGGCGAACGCGGTGAACTCGTCCGCGATCCGCTCGAAGACCTCCTGCGAGAAGTCGACCAGGTCCATCTTGTTGACGCAGAGGACCAGGTGCGGCACCCGCAGCAGCGAGCAGAGGAACGCGTGCCGGCGGGACTGCTCGACCAGCCCCTTGCGGGCGTCCACCAGGATCAGCGCCAGGTCGGCCGTCGACGCCCCGGTGACCATGTTCCGGGTGTACTGGATGTGCCCCGGGGTGTCCGCGATGATGAACTTCCGCCGGGGGGTGGCGAAGTAGCGGTACGCCACGTCGATGGTGATGCCCTGCTCGCGCTCGGCGCGCAGGCCGTCGGTGAGCAGCGCCAGGTTCGTGTACTCGTCGCCCCGGGCGGCGCTGACCGCCTCGACGGCGGCGAGCTGGTCGGTGAAGAGCGACTTCGTGTCGTAGAGCAGCCGGCCGATCAGGGTCGACTTGCCGTCGTCGACGCTGCCGGCGGTGGCGAAGCGCAGCAGGTCCATGCGGCGGGCCTCCGGCCCGGCCCCGGTGGCAGCCCGGCTGTCCGCGCCGTCCGGCGCGACGGTCTCGGTGGTCATCAGAAGTAGCCCTCCCGCTTGCGGTCCTCCATGGCGGCCTCGCTGACCCGGTCGTCGCCGCGGGTCGCGCCGCGCTCGGTGATCCGGGTGGCGGCGACCTCCTCGATGACCTTCTCGACCGTGTCGGCGTCGGAACGGACCGCCGCCGTGCAGGACGCGTCGCCCACCGTCCGGTAGCGCACCCGCGCCTTGAACCGGTCCTCGCCCGCGCGGGGACGGAAGAACTCGTTGACCGCGTAGAGCATCCCGTCGCGCTCGACGACCTCGCGCTCGTGCGCGTAGTAGATCGACGGCAGGGCGATGCGCTCGCGGGCGATGTAGTGCCAGACGTCCAGCTCGGTCCAGTTGGACAGCGGGAAGACCCGGATCGACTCGCCCGGGTGGTGGCGGCCGTTGTAGAGCGCCCACAGCTCCGGGCGCTGGTTCTTCGGGTCCCACTGGCCGAACTCGTCGCGGAAGCTGAACACCCGCTCCTTGGCGCGGGCCTTCTCCTCGTCGCGGCGGGCGCCGCCGAAGAGCGCGTCGAACCGGTGCTTCTCCACCGCGTCCAGCAGCACCGGCGTCTGGATCCGGTTGCGCATCCCGTCGCCCGACTCGCGCACCAGCCCGCTGGCCAGCGCCTCCGGCACGCTCGCCACCACCAGTTGCAGCCCCAGCTCGGCGACCCGCTGGTCCCGGTACTCCAGGACCTCGGGGAAGTTGTGCCCGGTGTCCACGTGCATGACCGGGAACGGGATGTTGGCCGGGGCGAACGCCTTCTGGGCCAGTCGGAGCATCACGATCGAGTCCTTGCCTCCCGAGAAGAGCAGCACCGGCCGCTCCATCTCGGCGACCACCTCGCGCATCACGAAGATGCTCTCGGCCTCCAACGCGTCGAGGTGCGACACCTGGTAGGCGGCGGGGGCGGTCATGACACGGGCTCGCTTCGCTCGAATCCGCTCATCGTATTCCAGACCTTTCCGGTCGGGCATGCCAAGAAGTGCCGCTCAGGCTACCCGGAATGACGCTGCAACGCTGCAAGCAACCGACTGGCGAGATCCTTGCGGCAGACCAGCAGGTCCGGCAGGCGCGGATCCGCCTCGTTGTATTTCAGCGCAGAACCGTCGATCCGGGAAGCGTGCAGCCCGGTGGCCGTCGCCACAGCGACCGGCGCCGCCGAGTCCCACTCGTACTGGCCGCCCGCGTGGATGTAGGCGTCGACCTCGCCGGTGACCACCGCGGCGATCTTCGCCCCGGCCGAGCCCATCGGCACCAGGTGCGCCCCCACGTCCTCCGCCAGGTCGGTCAGGAACACCGGCGGCCGGCTCCGGCTCGCCGCCAGGCGGATCGTCCGACCGCCACCCGCCGCCGTCGCCTCCACCGTCATCGGCGGGTACGCCGGCGGATAGTCGGTGCCCAGCACCCGCTGCTGCGCCGGCAGCCCGACCGCCCCCGCGACCAGGCCGTGCGGCGTCGGCGCGGTACGCGACCAGAGCGCCACGTGCACCGCCCAGTCCGAACGGCCCTCCTCGGAGAACTCGCGGGTGCCGTCCAGCGGGTCGATGATCCACACCCGGTCGGCGGCCAGCCGGGACACCGCCTCGGCGTTCACCTCCGCCGCCCACGCCAGCCGCGAGCCCTCGTCCTCCTCGGAGAGGACCGCGTCGCCCGGGCGCCACCTCGCCAGCTCCGTGCGGATCAGGTCGTGCGAGACCTTGTCGCCCGCCGACCGCAACGCCCCCGCGTCGGCGAAGCCCATCTCGGACCGCAGGCCGAGCAGCGCCTGACCGGCCCGGGCCGCCAGCCACCGGGCGAAAGCGCCGTCGATCATCGGAGGACTGCCCATGACTCCTGCTCCCGTCGCCTCGCCACGCTCCGTGCCCGGCACGCCCCGTCGCCGACGACCCGCCCCGACGGTCGCGCGCCGAAAGGCGAAGACTACCGGGCCCCGGCGCCCGACCCGGCGCTCACACCCCGTGGTAGAGGTTCTGCGTCGGCTCCACGCCCCTGGTGACCACCGACTCCACCACATCCGCGGCCCGGTCCACCAGGAACTCCAGTTCCTTGCGCTCGGCCGCGCCGAAATCCGACAGTACGTAGTCCGCCGGGTCCTGCCGCCCCGGCGGCCGGCCGATGCCGAACCGCACCCGGACGTACTCCTTCGTGCCCAGCGACTTCGACATCGACCGCAGGCCGTTGTGCCCGCCCTCGCCGCCGCCGCACTTCACCCGCAACTGCCCGTAGCCGATGTCCAGCTCGTCGTGCACCGCGACCACCCGGCCCGGCGGCACCTTGTGGAACTGGGCCAGGCCGGCCACCGGCCCCCCGGAGAGGTTCATGTACGTCAGCGGCTTGACCAGAACCAGCTTCGGCCCGCCGAACCCGAGCCGCCCCTCGGCGACCTCCGCCACCGCCCGCTTGTGCCGGCCGAATCTCGCCCCGAGCCGGCCCGCCAGCAGGTCGGCCACCATGAAGCCGACGTTGTGCCGGTTGCCGGCGTACTCCCGACCCGGGTTGCCCAGGCCGACCACCAGCCACGGCCCCGTCTCGTCCGTCACGCCCCGCCCCTCCCGCTGCTCGCCGTCACCGACCCCGCCCGGACACCGATACGCCGACAGGCGCCCCCGACCGTGCGGGGACGCCTGTCGCAACGAAGCGAACCGATCAGGCCTCGGTCTTCGCCTCGGCGTTCTCGTCGCCCTCGGCGGCCGGAGCCTCGGCGGCCTCGGCGGTCTCCTCGCCGACACCGGCCTCGGCCTCCTCGGCGGCCTCCTCGACCTCGGGGAGGGTGGCCTCG
The DNA here is from genome assembly GCF_040640035.1 of Micromonospora sp. NPDC023633. Lineage (NCBI taxonomy): Bacteria > Bacillati > Actinomycetota > Actinomycetes > Micromonosporales > Micromonosporaceae > Micromonospora > Micromonospora sp. NPDC023633. Next base: position 52,755 of record NZ_JBFABB010000015.1, read on the forward strand.
AGCTGCTCGGCGGTCGGCGCGGCGGTCACCGAAGCGACGGTCTGCTCCGAGTCGGCGGCCAGCTCGACGCCGGCCGGCAGCTGCACGTCACCGGCGGTGACCTGCGTGCCGGCCTCCATGCCCTCAATCGAGGCCTCCAGGTGGTCCGGCACCTTGGTGGCGTCGGCGGTGACCGACAGGGTGTCGTGGTCGTGCACGATCAGGGTGTCCTTCGCGGCCTCGCCGGTCAGCTGGACCGGGACGTCGACGGTGACCTTCTCGCCCCGGCGGACCAGCAGCAGGTCCACGTGCTCGAAGGTGTCCTTGAGCGGGTCACGCTGGATCGCCTTCGGCAGCGCCAGCACCTGGGTGCCGTCGCTGACCTCGATCGCGAAGAGCTGGTTGGCGCCGCCCTTGCGGATCGCCGCGGCGAACTCACGGGACGGCAGCGCGATGTGCTTCGGCTTCTCGCCGTGGCCGTACAGCACGGCGGGCACCTTGCCGGCCCGGCGGGTACGACGGGCACCACCCTTGCCGAACTCGGTACGGGGCTCGGCGCTGATCTTTACCTCGGACACGGGAGAACTCCTGATGCTTTCGCTGCGGCGGCTTGTCGTCTGGCGGTGCTGGGGCGAGGGGCTCGCTGGGGCTCATGCGTCGAGAACGACTGCCCGGAGCACCGCGTCGATGACGGTGCCTCCGTGCGGCGCTTTGTCAGCGGCCCGCCGGGCACCCTCGCCGTGGCAACCGCACCAGTCTACCCGAGCTGATTCCGCGCGCTCCGGCAGTCCCCTTATCACCGTTCCCGCAGGCCCGCAGGGCGATACGGACCCGCCCGGCGGCACCCGTCCCTCCAGCGCGTCGGCTGACGAATGGGCGGCTACGAACGCCGCGCGGGCGCCGGCGCGGCGGCCGACGCCGGACCGGGGGCGGCGGCGCCCACCCGGCCCGGCGTCGGACGGTCAGCTCAGGCCACCGAAGAGGGTGGTCACCGACCCGTCGTCGAAGACCTCGCGGATCGCCCGCGCCAGCAGCGGCGCGATCGACAGCACGGTGATCTTGTCGAGCTGCTTCTCGGGCGGCAGCGGCAGCGTGTTGGTCACCACGACCTCGCTGATCGGGCTGTTCTTCAGCCGCTCGGTCGCCGGGTCGGAGAGCAGCGCGTGGGTCGAGGCGACGATCACGTCGGCCGCGCCGGACTCGCGCAGGATGTCGGCCGCCTTGCAGATCGTGCCGCCCGTGTCGATCATGTCGTCGACGACCAGGCAGACCCGCCCCTCGACCTCACCGACCACCCGGTTCGCCACCACCTGGTTGGGCTTCAGCGGGTCCCGGGTCTTGTGGATGAACGCCAGCGGGCAGCCACCCAGCCGGTCCGTCCACCGCTCGGCCACCCGCACCCGGCCCGAGTCCGGCGCGACCACCGTCATCGGGCGGCCGGCGTACTTGTGCTCGACGTACTCGGCGAGGATGTCCATCGCGAAGAGGTGGTCGACGGGGCCGTCGAAGAAGCCCTGGATCTGCGCGGTGTGCAGGTCGACGGTGAGGATCCGGTTCGCCCCGGCCGTCTTCAGCAGGTCCGCCACCAGCCGGGCCGAGATCGGCTCCCGGCCGCGGTGCTTCTTGTCCTGCCGGGCGTACGGGTAGAACGGCAGCACCACGGTGATCCGCTTGGCCGAACCGCGCTTCAGCGCGTCGATCATGATGAGGGTCTCCATGACCCACGTGTTGACCCCGTGCGTGACGGACTGGACCACGAAGGCGTCCGAACCGCGCACCGAGTCCTTGAACCGTACGAAGATCTCACCGTTGGCGAACTCGTACGCGTCGGCCGGCGTCGGCGCGACGCCGAGCACCTCACCGATCTCCTTGGCCAACTCCGGAAAGCCACGTCCGGAAAAAAGCATCAGGCTCTTGCGGTTTTCGGCGACGATGCTGCCCATGGGCCCGTCTGCTCCCGTTGGTCGGTGGTACCCGGCGGTGGTGGTGGGCCGGGGACTATTCGGTTGCAGTATCCCCCGCGCCCGACGCCGATCCGACCGGCTCGGCATCCCCGTGGATTGCCTCACCTTCACTTGCCCCGGACCCCGGCGCCGACGCACCCTCGTCGGCCGCCCGGGCCCGCGCGGCCGCCTCGGCGGAGGCCGTGCCGGCCCGCTTGCGGGCCACCCAGCCGTCGATGCTGCGCTGCGGCGCGCGGGTCACCCCGAGCGCGCCCGGCGGCACGTCCTGCGTGATCGCGCTGCCCGCCGCCACGTACGCCCCCGCGCCCACCTCGACGGGCGCGATGAGGCTGGTGTCGCAGCCGATGAACGCGGCCTCACCGACCGTGGTGCGGTGCTTGTTCACCCCGTCGTAGTTCACGAAGATCGTCGCCGCGCCGATGTTCGCCTTCGCGCCGATCGTCGCGTCGCCCACGTACGACAGGTGCGGCACCTTCGCGCCCGCGCCCACCTCCGAGTTCTTCACCTCGACGAACGTGCCGACCTTGGCCTTCTCGGCCAGCCGGGCGTCCGGCCGCAGGTACGCGTACGGCCCGACGCTGGCGCCCGGGCCGACCTCCGCGCCCACCGCGTGGCTGCGCAGCACCGTGGCGCCCGGGCCGACGACGGTGTCGATCAGCGTCACGTCCGGCCCGACCACCGCGCCCGTGCCGACCACCGTGCCGCCGCGCAGCTGGGTGTTCTGGTCGACCACGGCGTCGCGGTCCAGGGCGACCGTCACGTCGATCCAGGTGGTGTCCGGGTCGAGCAGGCTGACCCCGGTGCGCATCCAGGCCTCGTTCACCCGGTCGCGCAGCAGCCGGCGCAGCGCGGCCAGCTCGACCCGGTCGTTGCAGCCCAGCGTCTCCACGTGGTCCGCCGCCACGTGCACCGCCACCGGCTCACCGGCCGAGCCCAGCAGGGCGAAGACGTCGGTCAGGTACTCCTCGCCCTGGTCGTTGTCGGTCGACAGCTTGCCCAGCGCGTCGCGCAGCCGGGCGGCGTCGAACGCGTAGATGCCGGCGTTGATCTCCCGGATCGCCCGCTGCGCTCCGGTGGCGTCGCGCTCCTCGACGATCTGCTCGAGCTGCCCGTCGGCGTTGCGCACGATCCGGCCCAGGCCGGTCGGGTCGGGCACCTCGGCGGCGAGCACGGTCGCCGCCGCCCCCGCGCCCTCGTGCGCCTCCACCAGCGCGGCCACCGTCTCGGGGCGGAGCAGCGGCACGTCGCCGTTGATGACGACCACGGTGCCGGTGGCCTCCGGCGCGGCGTCCAGCGCGATCCGGACGGCGTGCCCGGTGCCGAGCTGCTCGGCCTGGAGCACCGGGGTGGCCTCGGGGGCGATCTCCGCGAGGTGCGCGCGGACCTGGTCGGCGCCGTGCCCCACCACGACCACCGTGCGGTCCGCGGCCAGCGGCGCGGCGGCGGCGAGCACGTGACCGACTAGGGTACGGCCGAGCAGCGGGTGCAGCACCTTGGGCAGCGCCGACTTCATCCGCTTGCCCTCACCGGCGGCGAGCACGACAACGGTGCGGAGGTGGGGCTGGGACACGACACGGGCTCCCGTCGGGACGGCGAACAATCTCGCGGCCATGCTAACCAGACATCGTCCGCGACGAGCGGAAGCTCCCGGGAGAGGATTCGAACCCCTACAATCAGGACCAAAACCTGACGTCCTGCCATTAGACGACCCGGGACTGCCTAAAACGGGCAAACTAAACAGCTTGCCGGACCCCTACACCTTAGCGCCCCTCGCCCGTGACGCCATCGCTCATTCCCTTCATGATCCCTTCAACCTTCCAGTAGAGGCGGCTCGATCGCGGGACGTAGACCGTGAGGCAGCCTCGATAGTCCGCACCGATGTTCTGCCGTTTCGTCGCCGGCCGGTGCCGCTTGAGCGACGAACGCTGGAACTCCGCCGCCGGCACCCCGACCACGTCAGCCCACCATCGCACCGCTTCCGCCTCGTCCGCGCTCTCGTGGATGCTGACCCGGAACCGGAGCGCGGTCCGCGCGACTCCGAGCGCCTCGACGAACCGGAGGAACAACAGCACGAGCGTCGGGTCGCTGTTGATGAACTTGAGGCGGCAATCGTTCGGACGCCAGGGTTTCGCCTTGCCGCCCTCACACCAGTAGATCGCCGCGCCCACCAGGACCAACTCCCGATAGCGCAGGCGCTTCACCCAGGCCGCGACCTTCGCGACCGTCTCCGCCCGAGCGGCGTCACGGGCAGCGCGATACTCGCCCCACTGGGCGTCCGTCATCGCCTTGGAGTGCGCCCGCCTGCGCGCCCGAACCTCCTCGGAGTCGAGGTCTATGGGCAGGTGCCGCACCCACTGGTAGGCGGTGGACCGAGCCACCCCGACCCGTTTCGCGATCTCCGGGACGGTGCAGCCCCGGCGTCGCAGGCGAAGCGCCTCCTCGTGCAGATGCGGGGTCGGCCCGCGATAGTCGCGGGCCGGTGGCAGGTGTGGATCGTCGGCGATCGGATCGGTCATGGGCAGCAGATTAGAACGCACGTACGACAGTCCGGGCATTCATCCCCGACGCTGTCCCATGCGCGGTCCGAGAACCTAAGTTACGGTGACGTAGGCGTAACTTCGTGATCATCGCGTCCCTCTGCGAGGTGCCATGTCCGCCACATCCCTCGACCCGACGGCCGGCCCGAAGCCCCTCACCCAGGGCACCCAGTCCCGGGGCATCCTCGTCGCCCTCTGGGCGTTCGTGGTGATCCCCTTCCTGGCCCTCGTCGCCGCCGTACCGGTGGCCTGGGGCGGCTGGCTGAGCTGGACCGACGTGGCCGTCGCCGGGTTCTGGTACGTGGTCTCCGGGCTGGGCATCACGGTCGGCTACCACCGGCACTTCACGCACGGGTCGTTCAAGGCGAAGCGCTGGCTGCGGATCGCGCTGGCGGTCTCCGGTTCGCTGGCCGTGCAGGGCGAGATCATCCAGTGGGTGGCCGACCACCGGCGGCACCACGCCTTCTCCGACCTGGAGGGCGACCCGCACTCGCCGTGGCGGTTCGGGGAGAGCGTCCGCGGCCTGACCAAGGGCCTGTTCCACGCGCACGTCGGCTGGCTCTTCGGCCGCGAGTTGTCCAACCGGAAGCGGTTCGCCCCGGACCTGCTCGCCGACCGGGACATCAACCGGGTGGACCGGCTCTTTCCGCTGCTGGTGGTGGTCTCGGTGCTCGGTCCCGCACTGATGGGCGGCCTGCTCACCTGGTCGTGGCGGGGAGCGCTGTCCGCGCTCTTCTGGGCCGGCCTGGTCCGCATCGCGCTCCTGCACCACGTGACCTGGTCCATCAACTCGGTCTGCCACGTCTACGGGGAACGGCCGTTCGCGATGCGCCAGGGCGACCGCGCGTCGAACTTCTGGCCGCTGGCGATCGTGTCGTTCGGCGAGAGCTGGCACAACCTGCACCACGCCGACCCGACCAGCGCCCGGCACGGCGTACTGCGCGGCCAGGTGGACATCTCGGCCCGGGTGATCTGGCTGTTCGAGAAGGTCGGCGCGGCCTGGGACGTGCGCTGGCCGAAGCCCGAGCGCATCGCGGCGAAGCTCGTCGGGCCGGTCCCCGGGCGGTAGAGCGGGCGGTGGGCGCGGAGGTCGCCTGGCAGTATGGCCGGGTGACCGAGCGAAGCGGGCGCGGCGTCGGGCGGCCCGGCGACACGGGTGCGGGGCCCGCCGCGGATACGGTCGCAGGGGGCGGCGGCGCCACCCGACCGACGACCGGCGAGGGGGCGACGTGACCCAGCGCGGCGGCGGCACCATCGGACGACAGGGCGTCACCGAGCGCCGGCGGAGTGACGAGAACATGGCGGATGTCCCTGGCAGCGACGGCTCGACCGGCCGGCGGCGGGCGGTTCCCGCCGTGGCCCCCAAGCCCTCCTCACGCGTACGCATGTCGGCGGCCCAGCGTCGGGAGCAGCTGATCTCGATCGCCCGGCAGATCTTCGCCGAGCGCGGCTTCGACGCCACCTCCATCGAGGAGGTGGCGGCGCGCGCGAAGGTCTCCAAGCCGGTGGTCTACGAGCACTTCGGCGGCAAGGAGGGGCTCTACGCGGTGGTGGTGGACCGGGAGGTCCGGGCCCTGCTGGACCGGATCACCACGGCCCTGACCGCCGGGCACCCCCGCGAGTTGCTGGAGCAGGCGGCGCTGGCCCTGCTGACCTACATCGAGGAGGAGACCAGCGGCTTCCGGGTGCTGGTGCGCGAGTCGCCGGTGCTGTCGGCCGCGGGCAACTTCAGCAGCGTGATGAACGACGTGGCGCACCAGGTGGAGCACATCCTGGGCGCCGAGTTCTCCAGCCGGGGCTACGACCCGAAGCTGGCCGAGCTCTACTCGCAGGCGCTGGTGGGGATGGTGGCGTTGACCGGCCGCTGGTGGCTGGAGGTGCGCAAGCCGCGCAAGGAGACGGTGGCCGCGCACCTGGTCAACCTGGCCTGGAGCGGGCTGTCGCACCTGGAGGCGAAGCCGAGCCTGATCACGGTGCGGGGCCGCTGACCCCGGCGTCGGGTCAGCGGCTGTGGGCCTCGGAGACCGGGTGGTGCCGGCGCCGCCGCTCCTCCTCGGCGTGCTCGTCGGTGCCGACCTTGTCGTACAGGCCGGTGCCGAGCAGGAGCAGGCCGAAGAGCATCGACACGATGACCGTGGACATCGAGAAGTTGAGGAAGTTGGCCTCGGTCTGGAGCACGGACATCATGAGGAGGCTGGTGACCAGGAAGACGACGCCGGCGGTCAGGTTCATGTAGTGGCCGAGGTTGCCGCGCCGCGACGCCCCGATGATGAGCACGATCCCGAAGGCGACGGAGGCCAGCGAGAAGGCCAGGTTGGTGCGGAGCCCGAGGGCCCAGTTGTCGCCCCGGTCGAAGAGCGGGTCGCCCCACGTCAGGGCGACGCCCCAGACGCCGAAGACCAGGATGTAGAGCCCCACCAGGCCGGCGAGGACCCGGTAGACCGACCGCGCCGGATGGTTCACGGGAAAGTGCGGCATGACCCCTCCGCCCGAGTAGGACATTCGCCCCGATTGTCCCCCGACAGGAGCCGACTGTCCGCCGAACCGCCAGAGGCGCACCCGACAACGGACGGAACGGAAAAGGTCCCACCCCACCGGGCCGCAACGGCCGGGTCGGAGCGGGACCACGTCGGTTGTCGCCGGAGCCCGGCCCGCGCAGGGATCACGCCTGACCGCCCGGAGCGGGTCGGGCTCCGACGAAACCCAACAGCAGAGGAGATCAGAGCACGAGGCGGGCCTTCTGCCAGGCCTCCTGCTCCTGGTCGGTGCCGACCTTGCCGTACATGCCGACCATCAGCAGGACCAGGCCGACCACCATCAGCGCGATGACGGTGAAGATGCTGAAGTTGAAGATGTTGGCCTCGGTCTGGATGAAGGCCAGACCGGCGAGGCTGATCACCATGACGGCGTACGCCAGCCACTGGTTGATCATGACGTCGATGTTGCGGCCGATCGCGGTGCCGGCCAGCACCGCGGCCCCCAGCAGGGCGCTGAGCAGCGAGAAGCCGAGGTTCGTGCCCTGGCCGAGGACCTGGGTGTCATCCTGGGCGAGGACCTCGTTGCCGGCGCTCGCGATGATGCCGAGCACGCCGAAGGCCACCAGGTACAGACCGGTCAGCCCGCCGATCGCCCGGTAGACCGGCCGCGCGGGGTGGTTGACGGGGGTGTGGGCCATGTCTGAGTCTCCAACGCCGTTCGGGTGAGGGGTCGCGGACGATTGTCCCGCACGCCGGGGTGTGACGCCGCACACGGGGGCCTCCGGTGCGGCGTCGCGACCACGTGGCGGCTCAGACCGCCGGGATCTCGTCGGCCAGGGCCAGCCAGGACTCCTCGGTCCGCTCCCGCTCGGCCCGCAGCTCCTTGAGCTGGGCGTCGAGCTCGGCGACCTTGGCGTAGTCGGTGGCGTGCGCGGCGAGCTGGTCGAGCAGCGTCGCCTCCTTCTGCTCCAGCTTGGCGACCTGCCGTTCCAGCCGGGCCAGTTCCTTGCGGGCCTGCCGCGCCTCGGCGGCGGACATGCCGGTCGCGGCGGGGGTGTCGGCGCCGGCGGCGTGGGTGACCTCCGGCATGGCGGGGCCCGGCCGGCCGGCGGCCCGGGCGAGGTACTCGTCGACGCCGCCGGGCAGGTGCACCAGCCGGCCGTCGCCGAACATGCCGTACGCGACGTCGGTGACGCGTTCGATGAGGTACCGGTCGTGGCTGGCCACGATGATGGTGCCGGGCCAGGAGTCGAGCAGGTCCTCCAGCGCGGCGAGGGTGTCGGTGTCCAGGTCGTTGGTGGGCTCGTCGAACAGGAGCACGTTCGGCTCCCCGGCGAGCAGCCGGAGCATCTGCAGCCGGCGGCGCTCGCCGCCGGAGAGGTCGCTGACCGGCGTCCAGAGCCGCCGGTCGTCGAAGCCGAAGACCTCGGCGAGCTGGGCGGCGGAGACCTCCCGGTCGCCGAGTTGCACCCGCCGGGCGACCTCCTCCACCGCTTCGAGCACGCGCAGGTGGCCGGGCAGCTCGGCCAGCTCCTGGGAGAGGAAGGCCGGCCGGACGGTGGAGCCGGTGGCGAAGCGCCCGCCGTCGGGACGGGTGATGCCGGCCAGCATCCGCAGCAGGGTGGTCTTGCCCGCCCCGTTGCGGCCGAGGACGGCGATCCGGTCGCCGGGGCCGACCTGCCAGGTGACGTCGCGCAGGATCTCCTTCGGGCCGGCGTGCAGGGTGACCTGCGCCAGGTCGTACACCTGCTTGCCGAGCCGGGCGGTGGCGAGCCGTTGCAGCGACATGGTGTCGCGGGCCGGCGGGACGTCGGCGATGAGGGCGTTCGCGGCGTCGATGCGGAAGCGCGGCTTGGAGGTGCGGGCGGGCGGCCCGCGCCGCAGCCAGGCGATCTCCTTGCGGAGCAGGTTCTGCCGGCGGGCCTCGGTGGCCGCGGCGACCCGCTCGCGCTCGACCCGGGCGAGGGTCCAGGCGGCGAAGCCGCCCTCGTACGCCCGGACGGTCTGGTCGGCGACCTCCCAGGTGGTGGTGCAGACGGCGTCGAGGAACCACCGGTCGTGGGTGACCACGACCAGCGCGCCCCTGCGGCCGACGAGGTGCTTCGCCAGCCAGTCGACGCCGCCGACGTCGAGGTGGTTGGTGGGCTCGTCGAGGATGAGCAGGTCGGACTCGCGGACCAGCAGCGCGGCCAGCGCGACCCGCCGCCGCTCGCCGCCGGACATCGGGCCGACGGGCTGGTCGAGGCCGAGGTGGGGCATGCCGAGGCCGTCGAGGATGGCCCGGACGCCGGCGTCGCCGGCCCACTCGTGCTCGGCGCCCATGCTCTCGCCGAGCCAGGCCGTGCCGAGCACCACGTCCCGGACGGTGGCCTCGGGGGCGAGCTGGAGGGTCTGCGGCAGCCAGGCGACCCGCAGGTCGCGGCGGTGGGTGACGCGCCCGTCGTCCGGTTCCTCGATCCGGGTGAGCAGCCGCAGCAGGGTGGACTTGCCGGCGCCGTTGAGGCCGACCACGCCGATCCGGTCGGCGTCGTCCAGGCCGAGCGAGACGTCGGTGAGCAGCGGCCCGGCGGCCCCGTAGCCCTTGGACACCCGGTCCAGGTTGACGATGTTGGCCACGACCTCACCTCCCATGATCAAGGCGTCCCGGTGCCGGTCGGCACCTGGGACGCCTGAGCCTCCCAGCGTACGCGGGCGCCGGGGCCCTTCCCGGCCGGAGCCGGGCGTACCGCGGGTCAACCGGCGGGGCGGCCGGCTTGTTCCAGGTCAGCGGGCCGGGCGCCGGCAGCCCTCCGGGCCGGGGCGTCCGGTCGGCGGACCCGGGGCCGCCCGCTTCGGCGGGCCGGGGGCCTCCGGTGGCGCGAAGGCGGCTCGCCCGGTCAGGCGATCCGCGCGCCGGGGACCGGGCCGTGGGCGGTGCGCGCCTCGCGGCACACGTCGGCGGTGGCCAGCTCCGCGGCGATCCGCTCGGCGTCGGCGGCGTCCGCGGCGAGGAAGACGCAGGTCGGCCCCGAGCCGGAGACGATGCCGGCCAGCGCGCCGGCCGCCTCGCCGGCCTTCAGCGTCTCCGCCAGCGACGGGCGCATGGCCAGCGCGGCGTCCTGGAGATCGTTGCCGAGGGTCGCGGCGAGCACCCGCGGGTCGCGCTGGCGCAGCGCGGCGAAGAGCGCGTCGGTGCTGCCCAGCGGCTCACCGGCGGTGCCGGCGTCGCGGAGCCGATCCAGTTCCCGGTAGGCGGCCGGGGTGGAGAGGCCGCCGTCGGCGACGGCCACCACCCAGTGCCAGGTGGTGGGGCGGGCCAGCACGGGGCTGACCGTCTCGCCCCGGCCGGTGCCGAGGGCGGTGCCGCCGTGGATCAGGAACGGCACGTCGGAGCCGAGGTCGGCGGCGATCCGGGCCAGCTCGTCGCGGGACAGCCCCGTCCCCCAGAGCGCGTCGCAGGCGACCAGCGCCGCGGCCGCGTCGGCGCTGCCCCCGGCCAGCCCGCCGGCCAGCGGGATCTGCTTGCGCAGGTGCAGCCGGGCGTGCGGCGGCACCCCGGCGTGGCCGGCGAGGGCGTGGGCCGCCCGGATGACCAGGTTGGTGTCGTCCAGGGCCAGCTCGCCGGCGCCCTCGCCCTCCATGGTGAGGGTGAGCGTGTCGCCCCGACGGGCGGTCAGCTCGTCGTGGATGGAGATGGCGTGGTAGACGGTGTTCAGCTCGTGGTAGCCGTCGCGGCGCAGCGGTCCCACCCCGAGGTGCAGGTTGACCTTGGCGGGCACCCGGACCCGCACCGGTCCGCTGGCTCCGCGCCGCCGCTGCTCGTCCTCGTCGTCCGGTCCCCAGGCCTCGGTCACGGGGCGGTGTCCCGCACGCGCAGGCGGATGTCGAACGGCTTGGTCACGATCAGCTCCTCGGCGGAGTCGGCGGCCGGCTCGTACCGGCCGTCGACCGGGTCGTACGCGTACACGTGCGGATGGCCCCCGGTGGGCACGGCGTCAGCCTACTGCGCGGCGGGTGGGGCGGCCGGGGCCGACGCGGCGATGGCGACGAACTGCTCGACGGTGAGTGACTCCCCGCGCGCGCCGGGGTCGACGCCGGCGGCGGTGAGCGCGGCGGCCGCCCGGTCGGCACCGCCGGCCCAGCCGGCCAGCGCGGCGCGCAGGGTCTTACGGCGCTGCGCGAACGCCGCGTCCACCACGGCGAAGACCCGTTCCCGGGGTACGTCGGCGCGGGGCGGCTCGCGGCGGGCGAAGGCGACCAGCCCGGAGTCGACGTTCGGCACCGGCCAGAAGACGTTCGGCGGGACCTTGCCGGCGGCGCGGGCCGAGGCGTACCAGGCGAGCTTGACCGACGGCACGCCGTACACCTTGGAGCCGGGGCCGGCGACGAGCCGGTCGGCGACCTCCTTCTGCACCATCACCAGCCCGTGCCGCAGGCTGGGCAGCTCGGCGAGCAGGTGCAGCACCACCGGCACGGCCACGTTGTAGGGCAGGTTCGCCACCAGCGCGGTCGGCGGCGGGTCGGCCAGCTCGGCGGCGCGGACGCGCAGCGCGTCGGCGTGGTGCACGCTCAGCCGCGCGGCGTCGGGCCCGGCGTGCCGGGCGGCGGTGTCCGGCAGCGCGCCGGCGAGCGTCGGGTCGAGTTCCACGGCGTGCACGTGCGCGGCGGCCGGGAGCAGCGCGAGGGTGAGGGAGCCGAGGCCCGGGCCGACCTCCAGCGCCACGTCGTCCGGGGCCAGCCCGGCGGCGGTGACGATGCGCCGCACGGTGTTCGGGTCGTGCACGAAGTTCTGGCCGAGCCTCTTGGTGGGGGTGACGCCCAGCCGGGCGGCCAGTTCCCGGATCTCCGCCGGGCCGAGGAGACCGGTCACGCCCCGTAGCCTATGCGGGCGGCTGCGGGGGTGCGCACGCCAGGGGCCCGCCCGCTCACCACGGGCCGAAGACGCGGTCGCCGGTGGCGGAGATGGCGGCGCAGAGCCGGTCCAGGTCCGTGCCGGTCGTCTCGGCCAGCGACCGTATGGTCAGCGGGATCAGGTACGACGCGTTCGGCCGGCCCCGGTGCGGCACCGGGGTCAGGTAGGGCGCGTCGGTCTCCACCAGGATCTGCTCGACCGGGGTCAGCGCGGCGGCCTCCCGCAGCGCGGTGGCGCTGCCGAAGGTGACCGTGCCGGCGAAGCTGAGCAGGTAGCCCCGGCGGACGCACTCGCGGGCGAAGTCGGCGTCGCCGGAGAAGCAGTGCAGCACCACGGTGTCCGGCGCGCCCTCGTCGTCGAGGATCCGCAGCACGTCGCCGTGCGCGTCCCGGTCGTGGACGACCAGCGCCTTGCCGTACCGCTTGGCGATGGCGATGTGCGCCCGGAAGCTCTCCTCCTGCACGGCACGCCCCTCCTCGCCGGTGCGGAAGAAGTCCATGCCGGTCTCGCCGATCCCGCGCACCCGGTCCCGGGCGGCGAGCGCCTCGACCTCGCGCAGCGCCTCGTCCAGGTCGGGCAGGCGGGGGGCCTCGTTCGGGTGCAGCGCCACGGTGGCCAGCACGGCCGGGTGGGTGTCGGCGACGTCGGCCCCCCAGCGGGAGGAGGCGACGTCCACCCCGACCTGCACCAGCCGGTCGACGCCCACCGAGGCGGCGACGGCCACGGCCACGGCGACCGGGTCCTCGGCGGGCCCGCCGCCCGGATCCCCGTCCGCCCGCGGGGGCACGCCGGCCTCGCTGACGGTGATGTCGAGGTGGGTGTGGCTGTCCAGCACGGGGCGGGGCAGCGGTTCGGGCACGGGCGGGAACTCCCCGGCCCGGCGGGCGGCGCGCTGCTTGCGGGTTTCGGTGGGCTCGCTCATCGCGGCCAGCATCACACACCGCCGGTGGCCCGTGTTCCGGGGACGCCATCGGCTGTTCACCAGGGCGGCACATCTCGCGCCTAGCGTCGTCGGCGTGACCATGACCCCTCGGACCAGCGGCGACGGCCCGCGCGTGACGTACGGGGGCGTGGCGTACCCGGCGGAGGAGATCGCCCGGGGGGCGGCGTACGAACTGTTCAGCGCCGAGGAGGCGCCCGGCTTCGACTGGGCGCCCCGGCCCGGCGGCGCGCTGCCGTGGCGCAGGTTCGTGCACGCCACCGAGGTCACCGTCGTGCATCCGGCGGCGGAGCCGGACGACGAGGCGGAGGCCCCGCTGCTGGTGCCGCTGCACCGGGAGCGGGGCTGGGCGTACGTGCAGCAGCTCAGCCAGCAGCCGGCGGCGGCCAGTGACCCGACGCTGGCGGCGGTGCGCGCCTCGGCGGTGCTGCGGCGGGGCACCCGGATGGTGAAGGTGCTCTCCGCGCGGCAGCTCGCCGGATACGTGCGCGGGTGGCTGCCGCACGGCTTCTGCCACCGGGAGCACGACGTGGCGCACCTGCGTACGCCGGCGGCGACGGCCGTGCTGCGCACCGACGGCACGGCCGGGCACGACGGCGCGGACGTGACGTACGCGCTGCGCTGGCGGGCCGCCGACCCGGCGGACTACGACGTGCCGGTCGGCGCGGCGCACCGGGGGCTGACCGCGCTGGCGCCCCGGGACCGGCTGGGCGGGGCGGTGCTCGGCACGGGTTTCGTGCCCAGCAGCGGTCAGCTCGTCCCGGAGTTCGTGACCCGGGACTTCGCGGACCTGCCGATGCCGGCGAACGCCACCCTGCTCGCCTATCCGTCCGACGGCGTGGAGGTGGTGCTCTACGCCTACCAGGCCGAGCAGCGCGGCTGGCTGCGGATGGTCGGCCCGCAGTGGCGGCACCTGCTGGCGGCGGTGCCGGGCCTCAACCCCGACCAGGAGTACGTGCCGACCGGCGAGGCGCCCCGCTCCACCCGCCTGGTCGGCGGCTACGCCGGCGGCGAGTACGAGGCGGTGGCGGACCTGCCGGGCGGGTTCCGGGTGCTGGCGATGACCCGGGCCGCCCGTTACCCGGTGGAGTGGGCGGTCCGCCGGCTGCGACAGGCCGACTGGCGGGGCGTGCCCTGCCTGGTGCTGCGGGAGGAGGCCGGGTGGCTGCGCCTGCGCCTGCGTCAGCCCGGCCCGGACGCGGTGGCGGAGACCGGGGCGCAGTGCCAGGAGCGGGGCGTCTACGAGACGTGGGCGCCCGCGGCCGAGGTCACCGACGACCACGTGGTGGACCTGCCGTACGAGCTCTGACCGATCGACCTTTCTCCGGACGGGGAACGGCCCCGGCATAACGGCGTGCGGGGTGGGAAAGCGCGGGCGTCCGACCGTCACGGGACCAGGAGACGCGCATGCCTTTCATCACCGTGGGGGCGGAGAACTCCGCCCCCATCGACCTGTACTACGAGGACCACGGCTCCGGTCAGCCGATCGTGCTGATCCACGGCTTCCCGTTCAGCGGGTCGACCTGGGAGAAGCAGGTCGGGCCGCTGCTGGCCGCCGGGTACCGGACGATCACGTACGACCGGCGGGGGTTCGGCAACTCCGCCCAGCCGGCGTCCGGGTACGACTACGACACGTTCGCCGCCGATCTCGACGTGCTGATGACCGAGCTGGACCTGCGCGACGCGATCCTGGTCGGCCACTCGATGGGCACCGGCGAGGTGACCCGCTACCTGGGCGTGTACGGCTCGCAGCGGGTGGACCGGGCGGTGCTGCTGGCCCCGCTCGCGCCGTTTCTGCTGAAGACCTCGGACAACCCGGAGGGGGTCGACAAGAGCCTCTTCCAGGGCTTCCAGCGGGCCATCGTCGACGACCGGTTCGCCTACCTCACCACCTTCTGCGAGGCCTTCTTCAACTACCAGGAGAACAAGGGCAGACTGGTCAGCGAGGAGGCGTTCCGGGCGCACTGGGAGATCGGCGCCCGCGCCTCCGCGAAGGGCACCCACGACTGCGTGGACGCCTGGCAGACCGACTTCCGGGGCGACGTGTCCCGGATCGACGTGCCGGTGCTGATCGTGCAGGGCGACTCCGACGCGGTGCTGCCGTACCCGAAGACCGGCCAGCGGTTGCAGCCGATGCTGCCCGGCAGCCAGCTGGTCACCCTGAAGGGCGCGCCGCACGGCACCCCGTGGACGAACGCGGCCGAGGTGAACCGCAGCATCATGGACTTCATCGGCGCACCGGCGATGGCCCGGGCCTGACGCGTACGACGACGGACGGGCGCGGCCCCCTCGGGGGTCGCGCCCGTCCGTCGTGCGGAGGCGGCCGTCAGTCGGCCAGGCGGGCCAGTTCCTCGTCGACGATCGACGGGTCGAGCTTGCGGAAGAC
This sequence comes from Micromonospora sp. NPDC023633, assembly GCF_040640035.1. NCBI lineage: Bacteria > Bacillati > Actinomycetota > Actinomycetes > Micromonosporales > Micromonosporaceae > Micromonospora > Micromonospora sp. NPDC023633. The sequence continues at coordinate 67,929 of NZ_JBFABB010000015.1, forward strand.
CGGCTTCGGCGCGGCCAGCGGCCGGCCGGCCTCCAGCGGCACCGACTCCCAGCGCGCGCCGACGGTGTAGTCGCCGGTCAGCACCGGGTACGCGGGCCCGCCGTCGAGGTCCTCGACCTCCTCGATGACCGGCATCGGGGCGTGCACGCCGGTGCCGCCGAGCAGCTCGTGCACCTTCTGCGCGGAGTGCGGCAGGAACGGGGTGAGCAGGGTGTTGGCGTCGCTGACCACCTGGAGGGCGACGTGCAGGATGGTGCCCATCCGCGGCTTGTCGTCCTCGCCCTTGAGCTTCCACGGCGCCTGCTCGGAGAGGTACCGGTTGGCCTCGGCGACCACCCTCATCGCCTCGCCGATGGCCTGCTTCTGGCGGTGCCGGGCGATCAGGTCGCCGACGGTGGCGAAGCCGGCCCGGGCGACCGCGAGCAGCGCCTCGTCGGCCTCGGTGAGGCCGGCCGGGTCGACCGGCGGGATCGCGCCGAAGTTCTTCGCCGCCATGGAGACGGACCGGTTGACCAGGTTGCCCCAGCCGGCCACCAGCTCGTCGTTGTTGCGGCGCAGAAACTCGGCCCAGGTGAAGTCGGTGTCGTTGCTCTCCGGGCCGGCCGCGGCGATGAAGTAGCGCAGCGCGTCGGCGTCGTAGCGCTCCAGGAAGTCCCGGACGTAGATGACGACCCGGCGGGACGAGGAGAACTTCTTCCCCTCCATGGTCAGGTATTCGCTGGAGACCACCTCGGTGGGCAGGTTGAGCCGGCCCAGCCCGCCCGGCTCGCCGTCCCGGCTGCCCTCGCCGGAGTACCCGGAGAGCAGCGCCGGCCAGATCACCGAGTGGAAGACGATGTTGTCCTTGCCCATGAAGTAGTAGCCGCGGGCGTCCTTGCCCTCGGCGTCGGCGGACCACCACCTGCGCCACGCCTCCGGGTCGCCGGAGCGGCGGGCCCACTCGATCGAGGCGGACAGGTAGCCGATCACCGCGTCGAACCAGACGTAGATGCGCTTGTCGGGGCGGTCCCGCCAGCCGTCGAGCGGGATCGGCACGCCCCACTCCAGGTCGCGGGTGATGGCCCGGGGCTGGAGGTCGTCGAGCAGGTTCCTCGAGAACCGCAGCACGTTGGGCCGCCAGCCCTCGCGGGTGTCGAGCCACTGCCGCAGCACGTCGGCCAGGGCGGGCAGGTCGAGGAAGAAGTGCTCGGTCTCGACGAACTTCGGGGTCTCCCCGTTGATCCGCGACTTCGGGTCGATCAGGTCGATCGGGTCGAGCTGGTTGCCGCAGTTGTCGCACTGGTCGCCGCGGGCGCTGTCGTAGCCGCAGATCGGGCAGGTGCCCTCGATGTAGCGGTCGGGCAGCGTCCGGCCGGTGGACGGGGAGATCGCCCCCATGGTGGTCTTCGGGACGATGTACCCGTTGCGGTGCATCCCTTCGAACAGCTCCTGCACGACCGCGTAGTGGTTGCGGGTGGTGGTGCGGGTGAACAGGTCGTAGGAGAGCCCGAGGCCGTGCAGGTCCTCCACGATCACCCGGTTGTAGCGGTCGGCCAGCTCGCGCGGGGTCACCCCGTCGGCGTCCGCCTGCACCTGGATGGGGGTGCCGTGCTCGTCGGTGCCCGACACCATGAGCACGTCGTGCCCGGCCATCCGCATGTACCGGCTGAAGACGTCGGAGGGAACGCCGAAACCGGAGACGTGGCCGATGTGGCGCGGGCCGTTGGCGTACGGCCAGGCGACCGCCGCGAGAACGTGACTCATGACCAGCAAGCCTAGTGACCCGCTCACGGTGGCCGCGAACCAATAGGGCCCGCGGGTCGGCGGTCCGGCCGGATCGGGTCCGCTGTTTGCCCGATTTGTCGCCGACACGCGGCCTGAGCTGCGGGCCGACGTCGGGGTGGCGGGGTGCAATGAACGTCGTGACTGGCAGACGAGCGGCCCGGGATCGTGACGACCGTCCCACCGGTGAGGCGGACGGCGGCGGGGCGAGGGCGCCGCGTGGCACGGTCGCGCCGCATCCCCGGGTGGTCCCGGCCGCCGCGCCGCCGGAGTCGCCCCCGGACCGGCCCGCCGAGGCGGCCCCGCCGTCCCCCGCGCCCGCCGTCGAGCTGGAGCCAACGACCGGGGCGCCGGTCGACGCCGTGCCGCGCCGGGTCCCCGTCCGGCAGCCGAACCGCTGGCCCCGCCGGGGACGTTCCCCCGCCGTCGGCACGCCCGGCCGGGACGAGGGCGGACGTACGCCGGACGGCGAGGGCGGCGGGCGCACGCCGGACGGCGAGGGCGGCGGCAGGGGCGTGCCCGACGGCGACGACGGCGCGTACTGGCCGCCGATCGAGCTGGTGCACTGGGACGGCACGCCGATCCGGGAGGAGCCGCCGCACGAGCGGCAGCGCTCGACCCGGGACGATGCCGCGCGGCGGCGGGCCCCGCGCACCCCGCGTCCGCCCGATCCGCTGCCGGGGCTGGCCGCGCTGCTGGCCTTGAGCCTGGTCGCGGCGTTCTTCGCCTGGGTCAGCGCCGGCCCGTTCTGGCTGGCGGTGGGGCACGCCACGCGGGGCACCGTGGTGATCGCCGACTGCACCGGGGGCGGGCTCACGCAGCGCTGCCGGGGCAACTTCACCGCCGCCGACGAGACGTGGACCGCGCACGGCGTGCGGGTGGGCGGGGTGACCGTGGAGCGCACCGCGACCGGCACGAGGCTGCCGGCGCGGATGACCGGCCCGGACGGCGGCACCGCGTACGCGGACACCGGCCCGGCCACGCACCTGCGTTGGCTGCTCGGCCTGTTGGTGGTGCTGGGCTGCGCCGCCGGGATCGCCCGGTGGACGGGGTCGACCCGGCTCGCCGACCCCCGCGCCCGCCGCTGGGCGGTGACCGGCGCGCTGGCCGGCCCGCTGGTGATCACCGTCGGATTCCTCGTCGCCGCCTGGTGAACCGCGGCGGGCGCCACCCGACGCGTGCCGGCCGGGTGGTCAGGCGTGCACGACGGCGTAGACGTCGCGGCGGCGCAGGCCGTACTCCGTGGCGACCTCGGTGATCGCGTCCCGGCGGGACAGCCCGGCGGCCTCCCGGGCGGCGACGGCGGCCCGCAGCGTGTCGTCGTCGGGCCGCTCGGGGGCCGACTCGGGCGCGCCGGCCACCACGAGGGTGATCTCGCCGCGCGGCTCCCGCTCGGCCGCCCAGTCGGCCAGCTCGCCGAGCGGGCGGCGGACGATCTCCTCGTACGTCTTGGTCAGCTCGCGGCAGAGCGCGGCGGGCCGGTCGGCGCCGAACACGGCGGCCAGGTCGGCGAGCGCGGCGGCGATCCGGTGCGGCGCCTCGAAGAAGACCAGCGTCCGCTCCTCGGCGGCGAGCCCCCGCAGGCGGGAGCGGCGGGCGCCGGGGGTGCGCGGCAGGAAGCCCTCGAAGCAGAACCGATCGCAGGGCAGGCCGGAGAGCGCCAGGGCGGTGGTGACCGCGCTCGGGCCGGGCGCGGCGGTGACCGGCACGCCGGCGTCCAGGGCGGCCCGGACCAGCCGGTAGCCCGGGTCGGAGACGCTCGGCATGCCGCCGTCGGTGACCAGGGCGACCACGTAGCCGGCGGTCAGCACGTCGACCAGCTCGGGGGTGCGCCGCTCCTCGTTGCCCTCGAAGTAGGAGACGATCCGGCCGCCGACGGTGACGTCGAGGTCCCGGGCCAGCCGGGTGAGCCGGCGGGTGTCCTCGGCGGCCACCACGTCCGCGGCGCCGAGCACCTCGCGGAACCGGGCGGAGGCGTCGGCGGGGTTGCCGAGCGGCGCGCCGAGCAGGACCAGGCGCCCGGTTTCGGACATTTCACCCACGAGATGCAACTCCTTCATCGACGGCGTTACTGGTATCGGGGACGACGGGCGCCACCGGGCACCTTCGCAGCCTACGATCGCCGGGTGACGAGTGCGTCGACAGCACAGAGCGCGGACCAGGCGGGACCGGATCCCACGGCGGGGGGCCCGCCCCAGGGGGCGTCCCCGGCTTCCGGCGACGGGGTCCCCGGCGTGGTCCGGCGGCGGCTGGCCACCGTCGAGGCCCGGCTGGACGGGCGCTCCTGGCTCGCCACGGGCGTGATCGTCGCGATCGCGGCGATCCTGCGCTTCGTCGGTCTGAGCCACCCGCCGGGGAAGATCTTCGATGAGACCTACTACGCCCGGGACGCCTGGGGGCTCGTCGACAAGGGCGTCGAGTGGAACTTCAAGGACGGCGGCCCGTCCTACGTGGTCCACCCGCCGCTGGGCAAGTGGCTGATCGGGCTCGGCGAGTGGGCCTTCGGCTATCAGGACACCGAGCACGGCATCTCGGTGCCGGGGCACCTGATGACGACCGCGCCGGAGTTCGGCTGGCGGTTCTCGGCGGCGGTCGTCGGCACCCTGTCGGTGCTGCTGCTGGTCCGCGTCGGCCGGCGGATGTTCCGCTCCACCGCGCTCGGCTGCGCCGCCGGCCTGCTGCTCGCGCTGGACGGCTTCCACCTGGTGCTGTCCCGCACCGCGCTGCTCGACATCTTCCTGCTCTTCTTCGTGCTGGCCACGTTCGGCGCCCTGGTCCTCGACCGGGACGCCCGGCGCCGCCGGTGGGCCCGGGCGCTGGAGGCCGGCCTGGACCCGGGCCGGCCCGGGCGGGCCGGCCGGCCGGCGGGCGGCTGGCGGAACTGGCCGTGGTGGCGGCTCGCCGCCGGGGTCCTGTTCGGCTGCGCCTGCGCGGTCAAGTGGAGCGCGCTCTACTTCCTGCCCGTCTTCGCGCTGCTGGTGATCCTCTGGGAGGTCGGGGTCCGCCGCTCCGCCGGCGTACGCCGGCCGTGGCGGGACACGCTCCTCGACGAGGTGCCCTGGCTGGTGCTGGCCGGGGTACTGATCGTGGTCACCTACGTCGGCACCTGGTCCGGCTGGCTGCTCGGCGACGACGGCTACTACCGGCTCGCCGAGCGGTACCCGAACGCCCCGCTGAGCGACGCCCCGGTGTTCGGCGCGCTGAACAACCTGATCGAGTACCACAAGGCCGCGTACGGCTTCCACACCGGCCTCGACGACCCGCACAAGTACCAGTCGTGGCCGTGGCAGTGGCTGCTGCTCGGCCGCCCGGTCGCCTTCTACTGGTCCGGCGACGGGTCCTGCGGGGCGCCGAGCTGCGCCTCCGAGATCCTGCTGCTCGGCACTCCCCTGCTCTGGTGGTCGTTCCTGCCCGCCCTGGTGGCGCTGGCCTGGCTGGGCCTGGCCCGGCGGGACTGGCGGGCGGGGGCGATCCTGCTCGTCGTGGCGGCCGGCCTGCTGCCCTGGTTCTGGTTCGCGCTCGACGGCCGGACGATGTTCTCCTTCTACACCGCGCCGGCCCTGCCGTTCCTGGTGCTGGCGGTGGTCTACGTGCTCGGCGCGATCGTCACGCCGGCCGGTCCACCGGGATCGGTCGCCGCGCAGCCGGGCGACGCCGCCCCTTCCGCCGCGCCCGGCGAGCCGGACGAGGCCCGGGACCGCAGGCTGGTCGGCGGGGTGATCGCCGGGGCGTACGTCCTGCTGGTCGCGCTCTGCTTCGCGTACTTCCATCCGATCTTCGTCGGGAAGCTGCTGCCGTACGCCGAGTGGTCGGCGCGGATGTGGCTGGACGGCCGCTGGATCTGACGGACGGCACGGCGCCCGCCGCGCGCGGCGGGCGCACGGGGAACGGGCCCGCACGCGGTGGCGTGCGGGCCCGTTCGACGTAGAAAGCGCGCCCCGATCGCCTGCCACGGGGGAAGCGGGCGATTGGGGCGCGCATCAGCAGCTTAACCACCCCGTACCACTGGCACAACGGGTCGACTTCGGTCAGATTTCCGACCCCTGCCACACCGAACGGATGGTTTACATCCGACATCTCACGGTCCGTCATCCTGCGCAAACGGTACGGATCGGCGACTCCCGCCGGCTCCGGCGTCGGCCACATTGTGCAGATGGCGGGATTCCCACTAGTGGGGAGTTCCCGTAACGTATCGATGAATTTGGTTCCCCAGTCATCCGGGATCCGGTTTCTCGGCACCCGGGCCGGTTGCACTGGCGGCCAATCCCCGATCGATCGGACGGAGTTCGCGATGACCCGTACCCTCCGCTGGACCGGCGGCCTGCTGGCCACCGTCACCGCCGCCACCCTCGGCCTGTCCGCCCCCGCCCACGCGGCCACCGTCTCGGTGCCGTTGCGCACCCTCGTCGCCGACCTGCCGGTGGCCGCCGAGAGCCGCACCGGCTACTCCCGGGACCTGTTCCCGCACTGGACGGATGCGGACTCCGACGGCTGCAACACCCGCTACGAGGTGCTGATCGCCGAGGCCACCACCCGCCCCTCGGTGGGCTCCGGCTGCCAGCTGAGCGGCGGACGCTGGCTCTCCTACTACGACGGGGCCTCCTGGACCAACCCGTCCGACCTGGACATCGACCACATGGTCCCGCTGGCCGAGGCGTGGGACTCGGGCGCCCGGAACTGGACCACGTCGCGGCGGCAGGCGTTCGCCAACGACCTCGGCGACGTCAGGTCGCTGGTCGCGGTGACCGACAACGTCAACCAGGCCAAGGGCGACCAGGACCCGGCGACCTGGATGCCGACCTACGAGAAGTGCCGGTACGTCGGCGAGTGGGTCGCGGTGAAGACCCGGTGGCGGTTGAGCGTCGACAGCGCCGAGAAGAGCGCGTTGACCAGCCGGGCGAGTTCCTGCACGAACATCACGCTCACGGTGACCCACGCGTACTGACCGCCGGGCGCACCGGGGCGGCCGACGGGTCGCCCCGGGCGCGGGTCAGGACACCCGGGGGTTGCGGGGCAGCCAGCCGATGAACCGGTCCTGAAGGCACGTGCCGGGCGACGGCGGCAGGTCCTGCGCGGCGGCCGCCAGGCAGGACCCCAGGTACACGCTGAGCATGGCCCGGTCCGCCCGGTACTCCGCCAGCAGACGGGACCGTTTGGCCGCGCACGGCCAGTCGGCGCCGCAGGTGTCGCAGGTCCAGCCGGGCGCCAGTGGAGCGTGCTCGTCCGTCCCGGACACCGAGGACTCCGCAGCACCGGTCATCGCGCTCCCTCTCCGGTTCACGTGGCGACCGGCCCCGCGCGGGGCGTGGTCGACAATGGATGCCCATCGTCCCCCGGCGACGCCCTGTCAGCGCCGCAGGACGCTCCGGTGTTGCGCCTTGCGGTACGTTCACCAACCATGGCCCTCGCGACGCTGACCGTGGACCAGGTGCTGGCCTGGCGGTCCGGTCGACACCTGCTGCACCGGCCGGCGGGCGTACGCCCCGTCGACGTGGTCGGCCGCCTGGTCGGGGTGCAGGCACAGGTCGCCTCCGCCGCCGAGCAGGCCGTCGCCGCGCGGCAGGCCGACCCCCGGCCCGGCGGGGTCGCGGGTGCGCTCGCCGGGCGGCTCCTGGTGCGCACCTGGGCCATGCGCGGCACCCTGCACCTGATGCGCGCCGAGGACGCCCCGGCCTGCCTGTCCCTGCTGGCCGCCGGCCGGTTCTGGGAGAAGGGCTCGTGGCAGCGCGCCTTCGTGACCGTCGACCGGCTGGCGGCGATCGCCGAGGCCGCCGCCGCCGCGCTGGACGGACGCACGCTCACCCGGGAGCAGCTCACCGCCGAGATCGTCGAACGCACCGGGGACCGGACGGTCGCCGCGCACCTCGACTCCGGGTGGGGGGCGGTGCTCAAGCCGCTGGCCTGGCAGGGCCTGCTGGTGCAGGGGCCGGCCGAGGGCAACCGGGTCACCTTCACCCGACCGGAGACGCTGCTGCCCGGCTGGCCGGGCCTGCCCGAGCCGGCGGAGGCGGCGTCCCGGGTGGTGCCGGCCTGGCTGGGCGCGTACGGGCCGGCCAGCCCGGAGACCTTCGACCAGTGGCTGAGCCGGGGCGGCTCGAAGCGGGCCGCGCTGCGCGGCTGGTTCGCCCGCCTCGTCGACGCGGGCGAGCTGGTGCCGGTGACCGTCGGCGACCGGCCGGCGTACGCCCGGGCCACGGACGTGGACGAGATCGCCGCCGCCCGCCCCGACGACGCCATACGCCTGCTTCCCGCGTTCGACCAGTGGGTGCTCGGGCCGGGCACGAAGGACACGACGATCGTCCCGGCCGACCGCCGCTCCTCGGTCAGCCGGGCCGCCGGGTGGATCTCGCCGGTGGTGGTGCACCGGGGCCGGGTCGTGGGCACCTGGGAGGCCCGCGACGGGGAGCCGGTGGTGGACCTGTGGCCGGAGTCGCCGCCGGTGCCGGCCGACGGGCTCGATGCCGAGCGGGCGCGCGTGCGGTCGTACCTGTCTGGGGGCGGCGATGCGTGACCTGCTGCCGCCGGCCGTGGCGGTGGCCGTGGCCGGGGCGTCGGACTGGACGGGCGAGCTGCTGCCGGCCGAGCGGGCCTGCCTGGGCGAGCGCGCGGTCCAGAGCCGCCGCCGCGACTTCACCGCCGGGCGGGTCTGCGCCCGCCGCGCGATGGCCGCCCTCGGCGTGCCCCCGGTCGCGGTGCCGGCGGCAGCGGACCGGTCGCCGGTCTGGCCGGCCGGCGTGGTCGGCGCCATCACGCACACCCACGGCTACTGCGCGGCGGTCGCGGCCCGCGCCGGCGAGGTCCGGTCGGTCGGCATCGACGCCGAGGGGCACCGCGAGCTCAACGCGGGCGTACGCCGGCTGATCTGCCTGCCCGAGGAGGAGGACCGGTGCGCCCGCCTGCCGGCGGGGACCTCCTGGCCGGCGGTGGTGTTCAGCGTCAAGGAGACGGTCTACAAGGTGTGGCACCCGGTCGTCGGCACGTGGTTGGACTTCCACGACGCGCTGGTGGAGCTCGATCCGGACGCCGGCACGTTCACCGCCCGCATCGCGCCCGCGCGGCGCGACGCCGCCCCGGTGCCCGAGCCGCCCGCGCTGGTCACCGGCCGGTTCAGCGTCGACGACGCCCTGGTCCGCACCGCCGCCGTGCTGCTGCCCCGTTGACCCGGGCAGAGGATCCGAACAGGGGACAGCGCGGCGCTGCCGGAGACGCGAAGATGGTCCGTTGTCCGCGCACGGTAGCGTCAGCCGCGTTTGCCGTCGTCGCCAGGTGCCTAGGAGTACGGTGAGTCACCCCCCGCCCCCTTACGGGCCTCATGATCCGAACCAGCCGAACCCGGAGCAGCAGCCACAGCCGTACCCGACGGCCCCGATGCCGCAGTTCCCCGGCGAACAGGGCGGCTACCCGCCCCAGCCGCCCACCTCCGGCGCCCCGCAGGCCACGGGCGACCCGTGGACCCCCCTCCCGCCCGTGCCGCCGCAGCAGTCGGCCGGCGACCCGTGGGCCGCGCCGCAGCCGCCGGTCTCCGGGGCCCCGCAGCCCCCGGTGTCGGGCGCGCCCGGCGAGCCGTGGGCGCCACCGATCTCCGGAGCGCCGCAGCCCCCCGTGTCCGGGATGCCGCAGCCACCGATCTCCGGAGCGCCGCAGCCCCCCGTGTCCGGGATGCCGCAGCCGCCGGTCTCCGGAGCGCCGCAGCCCCCTGTGTCCGGGATGCCGCAGCCGCCGGTCTCCGGAGCGCCGGGCCAGCCGTGGGCCGCCCCGCACCAGCCGACCTCGGGCACCCCCTACCCGCCGGTGTCCGGCACGCCCGGCTACCCGCCCGGCCCGCAGGGATACCCGCCCGCCGGGCCCGGCTACCCGCTGGGTGCGCCGCATCCGGTCGCCCCGCCGAAGAAGAACAAGACCGTCCTGATCGTCGTGGCCGTCGTGGCCGTGCTGGCCCTGCTCTGCTGCGTCGGCGGCATCGTCGCCCTCGTCGCCGGCGCCAACAAGGCGGCGGACGACCTGGAGAAGGCCCTGCCCGCCCCGGGGACCACCAACCTGCAGCCGGACGGCCCGTCCCCGTCGGCGAGGGACGGCGAGAACTTCAACCTGAAGCCCGGCGCCACCCTGGTGGTCGCCGACGACGAGGGAACCCTCGAGATCACGGTCACCCGGTTCACCACGGAGACCAAGGGCTGCCGGACGTACGCCCCGGACCCGGACAAGGGCATGTACCTGATCGCCCACGTCACCGCGACGGTGACCAAGGGCAAGAGCTCCATCAACCCGTTCTACTTCGAGTGGGTGGCCGCCAACGGCACCACGGCCAACGGCCTGGCGAGCGCGCTCTCCGGCTGCGGCGACACGCTCGGCTCCGGCAACAACCTGCGCGAGGGCAGCAAGCGGGCCGGCACGGTGGTGTTCAACGTGGCCGACAAGAACGGCGCGTTGGAGTACCGGCACAAGTTCGAGACGGCCGGCTCCTGGAAGCCGTGATCCGCAGATGGTGACGGGAGGCCGGCCCCCTCGGGGCCGGCCTCCCGTCTTTGCCGGCCGATCCCCCGGCGGCCGTCCCGGCCCGGGGCTCGCCGCTCGTCAACGCCCCTGCTCCAGCAGGTCGGCGACCGTGACCAGCGGGGTCACCAGCGACGGCAGCAGGGCGGGATCCTCCAGCCGGCCGCGCCGGTAGGTGATCAGCTCCGCCTCCCGCACGCTCCAGCTCGGCACCGCCCCCGCCAGGTGTGCGGCGATCAGGGTCGGCCCGACCAGCGCCTGCTGCCCCGGCGCCGCCGCGGCCACCCGCCACTGCCGGTCGAACTCCTCGTGCCCGGTGGCGTAGGTGTCGCTGCCGAACAGCGCGCGACCCAGCTTCGAGAACGCGTGTCGCGGTCCGACCGCGAGCGCCGGGAACGCCCGGCGCAGCCACACCGAGCAGACGACGTACGTGTGGGTCTGCGAGCTGGTCGTCTGGTTGCCGTCCGCGCCGGTGGAGCTGTGCGTCTCGGTGTACGCGTACTCGGCCACGCAGACGGGGCGGCCGTGCATCGTCCCGGTCAGCGCGAACCGCACGCCCCGTCGGCTCCGGCCCGGCACCCGGTCGGTCCAGGTGATCTCGGGCCGCTCGACGAACGTCCAGCCGTACCGGGCGGCCCACTGTCGCCAGTGTTCCCGCCGCTCCCGCTCCCGCCGGTGGGCCGCCACCACCAGCGCGACGAGGCCCGCCACGAGGAGGACGGCCACCGCCGCGCAGCCACCCAGCCAGAACACGCTCGCCATCCGCTCCACGGGCGGCAGCGTAGTGACCGCCCGCACGCGCGCCGATGGGACTGTCGCGGACCCGGCTGCCGGCTCCGTTACGGGGTTCCCTCGACGCCGCGCCGCGCGTTCGTCACCCCGTGTCGTCGTGACCCCTGCCGACCCACTGATCCCACCCCAGACGTCCACGCGATCCATTGATCCTCATCTGGGGGCGCTGTTTAGCTCACGGCGGCAGCGTCGACGACGAGGCTGAATATCTGCCGACACACCAGGAAGAGATCCACAGTGAACAGAGTGACGACGGTCCTGCGCCGGATCGCCGCGGCCGCGAGCGCCATGCTGGTGGTTGCCGGGGCCGCGGTCGTCGGGGCCACGCCGGCCTCCGCCGCGAACTACTACTACGAGATGCCGTACCCGGCGGGCGAGTCCTACCGGGTCACCCAGGGGCCGGAGGGCACCTACTCGCACGTCGGCCCGTACAACGAGTACGCCTGGGATTTCGGGCTGCCGGCGAACTACGAGGTCTCCGCCTCGCAGGGGGGCACCATCATCATGTCGAACTGGTCGCCGTACTGGCAGAACGGCATCGAGGTGATCATCCGGCACTCGAACGGCCAGTGCACCCACTACGCCCACCTGAACCGGGCGATCTACAACGCCGGCACCTGGGTGCCGCAGGGCCGGGTCATCGGCTGGTCGGGCAGCACCGGCGCGTCCACCGGCCCGCACCTGCACTTCCAGGTCATCAACTGCAACACCCGGGTGGGCATCCCCGCCACGCTCCAGGGCTGGACGCCGTACACCGGCTCCTGGCCGGTGAGCGTGAACTACTACGCCTGATCCGACCCGCCGCGCTCACGTCCGAGCCCGCATCAGTGGGAATCGCGCATCGCCACTATCCCCTGGCTGATAATCCCATCTATTGATGGAAACGCTTCCAGCGCGCCTCGGCGACGGCCGGTCCGGCGCCCGGATGTCGCGGCCGGGGTGTCGGCACGTGCCGGCACCCCGGCCGAGGGGAGCACCATGATGGAGGGAAGTCGGATGGCGGCACGGACGGACGACGCGGTCGAGTTGAGCGTGGTCATACCCACCTACCAGGACGCGCAGTGCCTGGCGCTGACGCTGCGGTCGCTCACCCGGCAGACGGTGAGCCCCGAGCGCTTCGAGGTGGTCGTGGTCCGCGACGGCGGCTCCCCCGCCGGATACGCCGAGGCCGTCGAGGCGGCCGCCGGGCTCGACCTCCGCCTCCTGGAGTTCCCCAGGCGACGGGGACGCTCCGCCGCCCGCAACGAGGCGGTCCGGCGCACCCGGGCGCCGCTGTTGCTGTTCCTCGACGCCGACTCGTACGCCTCCCCGCAACTGCTGGAGCGCCACCTGGCCCACCATGCGGTCGCCGGCCGGCCCGCCGTGCTGATGGGCCGCCGCGACGAGCTGAGCCTGGAACACGTCGAGGCCGCCCTCGACGACCGGGAGCTGACCGACGTCCCCCGCCGCCGCGCGGACCGCGCCGGGGACCTGCGCTTCCCGCACGGTGAGCCGCCGGGGCAGGACTGGCTCCGGGCGGGCTGGGCGCTCGCCTACACCCACAACATCTCGCTCGCCCGGGACCTGTTCGACCGGGCCGGCGGGTTCGACGAGCGCTCCGGGCTGCGCTGGGGCCTGGAGGACATCGAGCTGTTCTACCGCGTGCACCGGCACCTCGGCGTGACCGGGTCGAACTTCGCCTACGACGACGAAGCCCGGGCCTTCCACCTCCCGCACCACCGCAACACCGACCGCAACTGGACCGACTTCGCGGCCAACCGGGGCCTGCTGACCGGGCAGTACCACGTCATCGAGTGGGAGTTCTACGGCCTGCTGGACGTGTACGACTCGCTGGAGCGCATCGTGTACTACCGCGCCGCGGCCACGGACTGCGCACAGCGCTCGGCGTGCCGGATCGGGCCGGCGTACGACCGGCTCGCCGACCGCCTGCCCGGCCCCCGCGTGCTGTGGGTGGGCACCGGCGGTGAGCGGGCCGGCCTGCCGACCGGCGCGCTGACCTTCGACTACGCCGCCCCGCCCGGCCCGACCAACTACCACCTGGTCGGCATGGACCCGCCCATCCCACCGGGCAGCCTCGACGCGGTGGTCAGCGTCGACTTCTGGCGGTACCTGCGGTGGGACGACCTCTGCCGGTTCGTCAACACCTCCGGCCGGCTGGCCCGCGAGGTGCACCTGGTCTGCACCGGCGACCCCGGATCGGCGCCGCTCACCCCCGGGCCGGCGGTGCTGGACTACCTGCGCCGCGCCCTGAGCGACGCGTTCGCCACCAACCTCGCCCACGTCGACGGGCTCGGCGAGGTGCTGACCCTGCGCCCGCTGACCCCGGCACGCAGGAGCCCGGCGCGGGTGTGACGTTTCCGCAGGCGTCCGTCGACGGAGACGGGCGCCTGCCGCCCTGCGGCCGCCGCACGGATCGGAAAAGGCCGCCTCCGACGAGCGGAAACGGCCTTGAGCTGGGTGGAGTTGAGGGGATTCGAACCCCTAATGCCGTAGGCCGGGCGGAGATCGTCTGCAAACGGGCAGATCTGGCCCCTGATCAGGGCTGGAGCCCTCAGCACCTCTCGACGTTTACAGGCGCTTCCGGGCTCAGTTGTGCCGGATCTGTGCCCGATGATCATGCCAGACCATCGAACTTGATCGAGCTGTCGGCGTACGGGTTCCGCTACAGAGTCAAGGTACGCGCTGACGTACAAAGATCCGTCCGCTCCGAGAAGCAGCGTGCCGCTGGCCATCGGCCCAGCCAGCCTCCGTGCCAACACCTACGCTCAGTTACCGGCACGCAGTCGGCCAACGCCCGGATCGCGGCATGAGAATGCACCGATGAATCGGGGCGTGCCGACGATGGCACGCCGATGTCTTGGTTGTTCGCGCTTCGGGCGATGGCGGGTGGAGAGCGGCGCCTGGCCTGGTCGCACGCAACACGGGCTGAACACCTACGCGTGGACGAGGCCCGCCAGTCCCCGCTGGCCGGCCGCGCGGCGTCGAGTCAGTCCTCGTCGGCCAGTTGCCAAAGGTGCAGGGCCGTCCTGTCGTTGGAGACCGTGTACCAGGCGCCCTGCCCTGCCGATCGAGGAGATCCCGAGACAGGGAAGGGGTAGGCGATCCGGCCGCGCAGGGCCATCGTGCGTGGGTCGACAAGCCAGTGGCGGGGGACCTCAGCGTAGTACTCGGTGCCGACCACAGCGGTGTCGTCGTACGGGAACGCCGCCTCGTAGTCCCAACAAACGCGGTCGTCGTTCTCGCTTGAGGGAGGGGGCACGGCTTCCTCGGCGTTCAGACGCCGCAATTCCATGCCATCCTCCGCCCGGTGCAGGTAGAGGGCCCACTGCCCGGGATCGGTGGTCAGGAAGTGGTCCCCGGAGGGGCTCACAGCGAGGAGGACCTCCTCGACGAACCGGTGGACAGTGAGCCTCGTGCCATCCCAGTGTCCCCAGAGCACGGGCGAGTCCTCCTCGCCCTCGCCGACAGTCAGGCCCATGTACGCCGGGTTGGGATGGGGGAAGTGGTAGGAACCCGATCCCACGGTCATCGTCTCGGCCCGGGTCAGCACCGTGCCGTCGGCGGGGTCGAGGATCAGCCATTCCTCCTTGATGTCGGGCCCGGCGTAGTTGCGGATGTGGGCCCAGAAGAGCTTGCCGTCCGAGGAGAATGCCGCCGAGCCGCTGTCCGCGTGGCCGTGGTGGTAGTCGTCGGCGTACTCGGAGAACGAGGCATGGGCCTGGGTGCACACGGCGGCGGACCAGCAACCGTGCCGGATTTCCCACCGTACGGCGCCGGTCGAATCCACGGCTCGCAACGCGTGCAACCCGGCGAACACGGCGACATCACCCATGGGAGAGACCGCCGCCGAGCCGTACCGGCGAGGCCAGGGCGCGGGGAAGCGGACCTCCGTCCCCTCCCCGTCCAGGTCGCGGACGGCCAGCTCGGTGTCCCCGCGCTGCACGAGTAGCCTGCGTCCGGGCCAGTGCAGCACTTGGGGAGGGTCTGCGGACGCCGGTTCCAGCGGTGCGGCCACGGTGGCGACAAGACGAGCGAAGGTCACGGAAGCCTCCGGCGCGCGTGGGGCGCGAAACAGGGGAACTGGGAAGCGTCCCACCATACGGGGAGCACCGGCGGCAACGGGCCGATGGCTGCGACAACGCGACGGAGGTGGACAGGCTCCGGCCGCTCCCGACGCGCTCACATCGGCAGATCAGGACGCCGCCAGGAACGGCCCGTCGCCACTCAACGTAATGATCGATCGTCCGCATCCCGATGTCGTCTGGCTCACTTCGGTGTTGACGGCTGACACTGAGGGCGACAGGGCGACCTGTCACGCCTCGTTCGTCGGCGGCCTGCGGTCTATTCAGTGCGGCTTTACGAACGTGCCCTTCCCAGGCACGACGTAGACCAGGTCCTCAGCAACCAACACCCGAACCGTATGCAGGATGGTGCCGCGCGCCAGGCCGTACTCCTGTTGGAGCCGGGCCACGCTCGGGATCGGCCGGTTGGGCGGCAAGTCTCCGCGCTCGATCCGCTCGCGCAGGATCGCCGCCAACTGCTGGTAGACCGGCACCGGCCCTTCGGGGTCGATCACGTCTCGACAGTAGGTGGGCAGAGTCTGCACTGGTCAGGCTTGGTAGACCATGGACCACCATGTACCGGTTGGGATATGGTGCGGCTACCCGCTGTGCTGGTCGTGGAGAATCCGAACTCGCCCCGGTGCGGCGGCATCCCTGCCCGGCTGGGGCTCCTCCGACTCGGCCGGGCAGGGCAACCTTCGAGCAGGAAGGGCCTTCATGCCTGCCGAACAGGCAGGGCCGAGCGTGGGCCAAGCCGCAGCCCTGCCCGCCCAAGCCTGGTGATGAGCTGTGGATCGGGCCGGGAAGCGTCGGTGCAGTTCGCACGGGGGCAACGCTATCGACAAGCGGGAGATCTTCGTCCGGCTGGCCGGCCTTCACTCTGCCTCACG
Organism: Micromonospora sp. NPDC023633; assembly: GCF_040640035.1. Taxonomy (NCBI): domain Bacteria; kingdom Bacillati; phylum Actinomycetota; class Actinomycetes; order Micromonosporales; family Micromonosporaceae; genus Micromonospora; species Micromonospora sp. NPDC023633. The sequence continues at coordinate 83,926 of NZ_JBFABB010000015.1, forward strand.
TCGTGCCGCTGGTCCGGCTACACCTTGACGAGTACGCGGGCACGGAGCGACTGTTCGTGAGCCGGGATGGAACGCCACTGCGGGGCAACACCTTGTACCAGGCGTTCGTCCGGGCACGAAAGAAGGTCGGTCTTGATGATCTGACCTTCCACGACCTGCGGCACACCGGGCAGAACTCGCCGGTACCTGCACGCCGTCGACGGCCGTGACCGCGAGATCGCCAAAGCTCTGTCAGACCTGGCCGCGCACGGTGATGTCGCACGGCTGCCCCGACACATCACGAGGCGGAGCTAATCGCATGGCGGATCGCACGGCGACCTCCGGCGGCTCTCCGACCTGCGAAATGCACGTTCCTGAAATCGGGAGGCTTCCGGTTCTACGCCGGAGGGGGACTCTGCTTCACCTTCCGTGGGGCCGGCGCTGGGTGGCTTCTTCGGAGGCGACGGTCCGGGCAGCATCGACGGCAGGACTGGGCTGGAAGACGTCACCTGTCGCCCCGGCTCCGCTGGGTTTGGTGCGCCTGGCGCCTCTGAGGCGCCGCACCGCCTCGGCTGCGGCCGCTCCCGCCGCAAACAGCCCCGCCATCAGTGGCCATGGAGTACGACGACGCTTCACGGCTTTTTGCCTCTTCGTAGCACGACGACGATCCACGACTGGTTGCCTCTTCAGGTACCTCTGCGCTGTCATTTCCTCATTGTCGGCACTCGCGCCGGACCAGGTGGCTAAATCGAGGCCCGCAAATGGTCCGGCTGACCCCGCCCGCGGGTTGCTGGCGAGAACGAGGGTGGAGGTCAGGTGCTGCGGCTGGTGCGGGGCAACACCCTGTATCAAGCGTTCGTCCGGGCGCGAAAGCAAGCCGGCCTCGACGACCTCACCTTCCACGACCTGCGGCACACCGGACAGACCCTTGCCGCCCAGACCGGCGCGACCCTGGCCGACCTCATGAAGCGACTCGGGCACTCGTCCATGGCTGCGGCTCGCCGGTACCTCCACGCCGTCGACAGGCGCGACCGCGAGATCGCCAAAACATCTCGAGATTCGCCGCGCACGGTGATGTTGCACGGCTGCCCCGGCACGTCACGATGCGGAGCTAGTTGCACGATGGCTGCACGGCGGGCTGCGGCGACTCTCTGACCTGCGGAAACGCGGGTGCCTGTCGATCTGATGGGCGCCTGGGGGCGGAGTCGGCTTTCGTGTCACGGTCCGGCACCCGGCGGACACCGCCACAGCGGCGCTCTTGACCTGAACCGAGACCGGCAGCGGAGCCGGCTCCTGGCCGATCGCCTCGACCCCGGCGGCTGCCCACCCCCTTCCAGGCGATGGTTTTGACCTGACCTGGATTCGGTCGTGGCTGGCACGGGGGGTCATCTGCTCGGCACCGCGGGCGCCGCCCCCATGCTTGGGGCTTGCCGGTCCTGCCCTGCGGGTCATCCTCGGCGCTCAGTCCCCGGCGGCGGCCCGTTCTGACGCCGGGGTCCACGAGGGGTTAGCCCGGTCGGCCGGGGGGCTGCACCGCGGCTGTCAAGGGCTTCCCCTGATACGCCGTGCGCCGGGGCGTGACCGGCCGCCAGGCCGCACGCGCGCCCCGGCGCGAACACGGCGGCGGGCCGCAGGCCCGCCCTTGACCAAGTAAAGAAAGTTTGAACACACTATGCTTCGGCCATAGGTCAAGTCGCTGGCGACCAGTTCATAGCATTGGTTCATGCCGACGTATGCATGGACAGTCCTCGCGATCGCTACCGTCGTTGCGTTGGCCTCAATGGCGTGGCTCCGGCGCTCTCGGCGTGGCAGACCGCGCACAAGGGAACAGCAGCGCCGAGACGCGGTGCGGGCTGCGCGGTCAATACGCAGGAATTCACTCCGCCCGAACCGGGACATCTTCGAGCGGGGCCACAGTGTGCCGGATCGGCACTCTAACGCCATCTTTGAGAACGGCGCCTTGGGTGATGGGGCCGGCGGTGGTGGAGGCGGCGGGGACTAACAAGGGCGAAAGGTTGTGCTTCCCCCGACCTCAGGCGTCCATTCGCTCGACCAAAACGTCAGCAATCTTCCGCATGCTGGTCACCACTACATCGGCTCCGGCTGCTCGGAACCTCTCGACCTTGGCTGGGCGGTTCGCGTACCCAATTACTCGCACTCCGGCCGCACGTGCTCCGTCGATGTCCGTGAGCGAGTCGCCGACCAGCACGCACCGGCTCGGCGGCTCACCTACGGCGTACACGGCTTGCAGGATCGGTTCAGGGTTGGGCTTCATACAAGCGGGGTCGGCGTACGCCCGGCCGACCACTGGGGAGATGTACCCGGCGAGCCGGTGCGCCGTGAGGTAAGCGCTCACTGCACCGGCCGAGTTGTTGCTTACCACTGCCACCGACATCCCGGCCTGCCGGGCAGCCACGATGACCTCTCGGCCGTACGGCGTCGGTTCGGCACTCTCGACGGCCTGGCGCTCGGCTGCACAGAGCGCGTCCTCTACCGCCCACGTGATGCCGTAGTCGCCGGCAGCGCCAATGCGGCGTAGTACCTCAAGCGGATCCGGCTCGCTGACCAGATCCGGCGGTGACTCGATGCCGCGTCGGTGCAGCACGTTGACCAACTCGGCGGCAACCTGCGGTGCGGGGTAGCCCGCAAACACGCTGCACACCGGCCCGTCGAAGTCGAGCAGCACGGCGCCAACCTCGGCAAGCAGCCGGTCAAGGTCGGCGCTCATCCGTCGTACCGGTAGGCGATGGTCGACCACACGGAGTCGAACCACTGGCGGGACGCTTCCACGAACTGTGTGCCGTGGGAAGCGTCATCGTCGGTGACCGCGTAGTGGAACAGCGGCACGTCCTTACCCATCAGGTCGTAGATCGCCATCGGCTCTCCCTTGATGGTGACGGTGCGTTCCACAACCGGGTAGAAGCCGTAGAAGACCTCGTCGCCGTTGAGGATGTAGAGCTCGAACAGCGGGGCTGCCCGATGCATCCGTACCTCAACGGTGGTCGACCGGATGAGCCCGAGGTCGCCCAGCTCAGTGACCTGGTCGATGATGCCGTCTGCCGCTCGGCGGGTGATGCGCTCCGCGCGTTCGCGTACGACCGGATCGTCCGCCTGAGTCTCGGCCCGTGCGGGCAGCGCCATGGGCGTGGTCATGTCGGAGATCAGGACCCGGACCAGTACGGCGGGTTCTACCTCGCTCGACCGAAGTCCGGCTCCGTTGGTGATGTGGACTTGGATGATCACGTAGCGCTAGTGCTCGGGGAGCACGTCCGCAAGTACCCGCCCGCGTTGGTGGAGTTGCCCGACATCACCGGGGGGACCCCCGATCCGGGGAAGCAGGCGAAGCGCCGGGCGGTCTCGCTGTTGTTCACCGACGACCAGGGCAAGCCGATTCACGATCAGCGTTGGTCCGACCTGTGGCGTGGTTGGCACAAGGCTGCGGGTTGGCCCGAGGAAGGCACGTTTCACTCCCTGCGGCACTACTTCGCAACTCGCCTGATCACCTCGGGTGCCGACCCTACTGACGTGCAGAACGCGCTACGGCATTCCAGCCTGCGGATCACGCTGGAGACGTATGTGCACTGGTGGCCGAAGAAGAACCGGCGTCGCAACATCGTCAGCACGGCGCTTCGCGAGGCTGCGGGGGACTGCCCTGGTGTAAGGCTTCCGCGCTGAGTTGTGCCGGATCTGTGCCCAATGATCAATGGCCAGCGTTTCCGCTGGCCATTGGCATATTGGGTGGAGTTGAGGGGATTCGAACCCCTGACCCCCTCGATGCGAACGAGGTGCGCTACCGGACTGCGCCACAACCCCTCCGCCGGCGGACCGGCATCGGTCCCACCCGGCTTTAACCGGGCGGGCCGGCGCCAAGGTTAACAGGTTCACCGCCCCCGCCGCGAATCCACCCCCCGCGCAGCGGGGTCTTGGTGCGAAACCGCCCCTCCAGGGGCCACCAGCTTCCAAGATCGCGGAACAGAGCCCCCCGGCGGCCACCGGGGCGAAAGTCGGTGGACATCGCGGGCTTCGGCGAGCAGCGTGGGGCGCATGCGACAGGAAGACGTCTGGGACGACGACACCGCCCGCCGCTACGACACCCCCGGCACCGGCATGTTCGCCCCCGAGGTGCTGGGGCCGACCGTGGACCGCCTCGCCGAGCTGGCCGCCGGCGGGGCGGCGCTCGAATTCGCCGTCGGCACCGGCCGGGTGGCCGTTCCGCTCGCCGCGCGCGGGGTGCCGGTCAGCGGCATCGAGCTGTCCCGCCCGATGGTGGAGCGGCTGCGGACGAAGGTGGACGAGGCGACCGTTCCGGTGGTGGTCGGCGACATGGCGACCGCCACCGCCCCGGGCGAGTTCTCGCTGGTCTACCTCGTCTACAACACGATCTCGAACCTGCTCACCCAGGCCGGGCAGGTGGCCTGCTTCCGTAACGCCGCCCGCCACCTCGCCCCGGGCGGCCGGTTCGTGATCGAGTTGTGGGTGCCGGAGCTGCGCAAGCTCCCACCGGGCCAGGAGGCGACGGTCTGGTCGTCCGAGCCGGGGTACATCGGCCTGGACACCTACGACGTGCTGCAGCAGCACGTCGTGTCGCACCACTTCCAGTTCGACGAGAGCACGCACGCCCGGCTGTTCCGGTCGCCGCACCGCTACATCTGGCCGGCGGAGCTGGACCTGATGGGTCAGCTGGCCGGGTTCGAGCTGGAGAGCAGGCACGCGGACTGGTCCGGCGCCGAGTTCACCGCCGACTCGCGGTCCCACGTGTCCGTCTACCGCCTGCCGACCCCGAACTGACGCGTCGCGGGCCGGGCGGAACCGACCGCCGGCCACGAACGGTGCGCGGCAGGCCCCCGCATCAGGCCGAGTGGGAGCCGCGGCCGGACTGGTAGGGGCGGCCGCGCAGGCCGCCCGAGCGGCGGTAGGAGACGGAGCCGCCGTTGGCCGCCGCCGGCAGGTCCGCCGGGCGGTCCAGGCCCATCGCGGCGCGGCGTACCACCTCGCGCTGGGCCGCCAGGCGGCGCTGCGCCTCCCGGCGGGCCGCCGCCCGGCGGGCCTGTTCCCGCCGCACCTCGGCCTGCCGGGCGGCCAGCCACGCCGCCTCCCGGGCCCGCGCCCGCCGCCGCCGGCGATCCGCCAGGGCCAGCCGCCGCAGGTGTACGACGTACGCGACCAGCAGCGCGGCGGTGACCCCGAAGCTGATCCAGAAGCCGGGGCTGACCACGATCACGCCGATCAGCTCGACGAAGTTCAGCAGCAGCAGCGCGGCGAGCACCCGGCGGCGCCGGTAGACGGCGGGGGCGTGCTGCCGGCGGGGCGGCGGCCGACGCCGGCCCTTCCTGGCGGCCGGCGGCACGGCGCGCAGCCGCTTCGACCGGCGCGCGGCGGGGGGCGCGGAGACCGGCGCGGAGAGGCCGCCCGTGTTCGCATCCTCACTGAGGGTGATGACGAGGCTGCGGGGCGGGTGCACCGGGCGGCGCCCCGGCACAGTGCGGCGCCGCCGGCGGCGCTGCAGCACCCGCGCCGTCGACTGCGCCCGCTCCGCCACCAGCCGCTCGGTGGCGTCGTACCGGCGAACCAGCGCCGGGGCGAGGGCGAGCAGACCGGCGGCGGCGAGGACGGCGAGGAGCACCGAGGTCGGCACCCTCACCCCTCCCGTCACCGAATTCGGAGCAACCGCCGTCCGACCGCAGGATCTTCCACCGATCGTGGTCGGGTGCGCGGATCGTACGGATGGAGCAGCGCTTGCCACAGCTTGCAGTTACTTGAGGTTACGGGCCGTGGACGCGGATGCTGACACGCCGCGCCGATCCCGTGCGTGGGACGGCTCACCCCGTGGTGGCGCGGATCCGGTGCCAGCGGGCCAGCAGCCCACCCTCGGCGACGACCTCCTCACTGGTCATCGCGTATCCGATGTGGTCCCGCCATGCACCGTCGATGTGCATGTAGCGCACGTGGTACGACTCCTCGCGGAAGCCCAGCTTCTCCACCACCCGCCGGGACGGCCGGTTCTCCGGGCGGATGTTCACCTCGACCCGGTGCAGCCCGCCCACGCCGAACGCGTGGTCGACCGCGAGCGCCAGCGCGGTGGGGATGACGCCGCGACCGGCCACCCGGGAGTCCACCCAGTAGCCCACGTACCCGGAGCAGAACGCCCGCCGCACGATGCTGCCCACATTGAGGTGGCCGACCAGCCGCTCCCGGCCGTCCTCGCGCAGGCAGACGGCGAACGGCATCCCCTCGCCGGTGCGCGCCGACCGGCGCTGGTCGCGGTACACCCAGCGGAACGCGGCCGGCGAGTTCAGCTCGTGCCAGTTCCCCGGCAGGGACGACTCCCACGGCGCGAGCCACTCCCGGTTGGCGCGGCGCACCTCCGACCAGACGGCGGCGTCCGAACGCCGGTAGGGCCGCAGCAGCACCGGCCCGTCGGCCAGCACCGCCGGCCAGCCGGGCGCCCGACCGACCCCGAACAGACTCACTGCACAGACCTTCCGCTCGCGACCGGAGAAACCCATGACCGGGCGGCACTCACCGAGCTGACCTTCCGTTCGCGACTACGGGGCTCGCAAGCTCACTCCTCGCGCTCACCGGCGCCGGTCCAGCAGGAGCACGTCCACCGTGGACCCGGCCGCCGCGGTGGTCACCCGCTCGCCGAGCACCATCAGCCCGTTCGCCTCGGCCAGCCCCGAGAGGGTGTACGGGCCACCGTTGAGCGGCTGCACCGTGTAGCCGCCGCCGCGCCGCTCGGCGACGTGCGCGGGGCGGAACTCGCGCAGCCCCACCGGGGACGAGATCGTCTCCAGCAGGTGCGCGCGGACGCTGGGCCGGAACACCGGTTCCGCCCCGGCCAGCAGGTTGATCGCTGGGCGGGCCAGCACCTCGAAGCCGATCAGGGCCGAGCCCGTGTCGCCGGGCAGGCAGACCACCGGCACCTCCTCGGCGCCGACCGTGCCGAAGCCGAGCGAGGTGCCGGGATAGAGCGCGACCTCGGTGAAGGTGACCGGGCCGGCCCGGCTGCCCTCCCGCCGGGAGAGGATCCGCCGCACCATGTCGCCCGGCCCGGTGCCGGTGCCGCCGGTGGTGATGATCAGGTCGGCGCGCAGCGTCTGGTCCTCCAGCAACCCGCGCAGCCCCTCCGGATCGTCGTCGCAGATGCCCACCCGGTACGCCAGTGCCCCCACCTCGGCGGCGGCGGCGGTCAGCGCGTGCGAGTTGGCGTCGACCGTCTGGCCGGGCTGGCTGCCCCGGCCCACGTCGACCAGCTCGTCGCCGGTGGCCACGATGACCACGCGGGGGCTGGGCCGGACCACGACGTGCCCGATGCCGGTGGCGGCGAAGACCGCCACCAGCGCCGGCGAGACGTAGGTGCCGGCCCGGGCCAGCAGGGTGCCGGCGGGCAGCTCCTCGCCCGCCCGGCGCACCCCGTACCCCCGTTTGGGGACGCGGAAGATCTCCACGGCGGCCATGCCCTGGTCGGTCCACTCGACCGGGACGACCACGTCCGCGGCGAGCGGCAGCGGCGCCCCGGCGGCGACGGAGAAGCAGGCGCCCGGGGTGAGCCGGACCGGCCGCCAGCTCGCCGCGCCGAGGTCGCCGACGACGTTGAGCCGGACGTTGCGCCCGCCCGGCCCGCCGGACTGGGACGGGACGTAGCCCACGCCCCGACCACCTCCGGAGATGTCCTCCCAGCGGGCCGCGTACCCGTCCACGGCCGCCTGGTCGAAGGCCGGGAAGGAGTGCGGCGCGACGACGTCCTCGGCGAGGACGTTGCCGTGTGCCTGGGTGAGGTCGAGGTCGAGCGGAGGCAGCGCGCGTAACCTGCGCAGCACGCTGCCCAGGTAGTCAGCGAGCGGCGTCAACTCGTTCGCGGCCGCCTCGGCGTCGGCCGACGCTGTCATGTACCAGTCACGCCCGACGCGTCGGAGTTGACGAAATCGGTCAGCCACTTGCGGAACTCGGCGCCGAGGTCGTCGCGCTCCGCGGCGATCTGCACCACGGTCTGGAGGTAGCCCAGCGGCATGCCGGTGTCGTAGCGGGTGCCCCGGTAGACGATCGCGTGCACCGGGGTGCCCTCGCTGCGCAGCAGCTCCATCGCGTCGGTGAGCTGGATCTCCCCGCCGCTGCCCGGCTTCGTCCGCCGGATCGCGTCGAAGATGGTGCTCGGCAGCACGTAGCGGCCCAGCACCGCGAGGTTGCTCGGCGCGTCCTCCGGCTTGGGCTTCTCCACCATGCCGGTGACCCGGACGACCTCGCCGACGTCGGTCAGCTCCGCCTCCGCCGGCTCCACCGAGGCGATGCCGTAGCGCTTCGTCTCGGCCGGGTCGACCTCGAAGAAGGCCAGCACCACGCCGCCGGTGCGCGCCTGGAGCTCCAGCATGGCCGGCAGCAGCGGCTCGGACGGCTTGACGAACTCGTCGCCCAGCAGCACCGCGAAGGGCTGGTCACCGACGTGCGACTCGGCGTAGCCGACCGCGTGGCCCAGGCCGAGCTGCTCGGGCTGCCGGCAGCTGTAGATCTCGGCCAGCTCGCTGGGGCCGCGCACGGCGGCCAGCCGCTCGGCGTCGCCCTTCGCCTCCAGCCGCGCCTCCAGGTCGGGGCGGCGGTCGAAGTGGTCCACCATCGACGTCTTGCCCCGCCCGGTGATCAACAGCACGTCACCGATGCCGGCCTGGGTGGCCTCCTCGACGATGTACTGCAGCACCGGGCGGTCGACCACCGGGAGCAGCTCCTTGGGCACCGCCTTCGTGGCCGGCAGGAACCGGGTGGCCAGACCGGCGGCCGGGATGACGGCCTTGACCGCGCGGGAGCGACCGGTTGCGGCGGTCGCCGTTGAGGGGTTCGCTGAGTGCTCCGACATGTCGCGAGACTATCGGCCACGGCTCTGTCGTGGAGGGTGAGGACCGGAAGACGCGCCGCCGCAGGGACCCGGCCGCACCGGGTCGGGTCCGGCCGGCGCGCTCCCCGGGACGGCGTCGGCCGGGTCGCCCGGTTCGGGACGGGTCCGGACCGGCTGGCGGGGAGCGCCGGCGCGCGGCATCCCGTCCTCGGGGGTGACCGCCGCGGCCGGGACGGGGATCTCCCGCGCCGGCGGCCCGGCCCGCACCTCGGCGATCCGCCAGGTGTCCCGGCCGGCCGCCTTGGCGGCGTAGAGCGCGTCGTCGGCGGCGTCCAGCACCTGCTGGCCGGTCCCGCCGTGGTCGGGGTGCACGGCGATGCCGATGGAGACGGTGACTCCGATGGCCACGGCCGCCCCGCCGTGCCCGTCGGCGGCGATCGGGGCGTCCCGGATCGCCGCGCCGAGCCGCTCCGCGACGATCGCCGCGCCCCGGGCGTCGGTCTCCGGCAGCAGCAGCACGAACTCCTCGCCGCCCTGCCGGAAGGCGAGGTCGACCTCGCGGATCTCGCCGCGCACCCGGCGGGCGAACTCGGCCAGCACGGCGTCGCCGGCCGCGTGCCCGTACGTGTCGTTGACGTCCTTGAACCGGTCCAGGTCGAGGGCGAGGACGCTGAGCATCCGGCCGAACCGGCTCGCCCGCTCGACCTCCCGGCGGATCGACTCGCGCAGGTAGCGGTAGTTCCACAGCCCGGTGAGCGGGTCGGTCAGCGAGAGCCGCTGCGCCTCCTCGTGCACCCGGACGTTGTCCACCGCCACCGCGGCGTGGCCGGCGAAGGTGCGCAGGGTGACGAGGTCGTCGTCGTCGAACTCGTCCGCGCCGAGCCGGTCGTAGAGGGCCAGCACGCCGAGCGCCCCGGCCGGGGCGGCCGGCTCCGACCCGTGGCGGCCGGCCGACCCGTCGCGGGCGGTGGCGTCGGGCGGGCCCGCCGTGCCGGGGGCGGCGAACGGCAC